>NZ_JBSFTC010000384.1:0-8979 GCF_053590415.1 Nonomuraea sp. NPDC003201 | reverse complement strand
CCGGCCGGGGCGCCCCCCCCACCCGCCGCGCGCGGTCCCGGGCCGGCGCCGGCCCCGCCCGCGGGGCGGGCGGACCCGGGCCGGAGCCCCGGCCCTGGCGAATGTCCACGGGCTCGCCCAAGGAGCGCGGCCCCCATTCAGGTGCCGAGCAGGGAGTCGATCGAGCGCCGTAGTTCACCCTGCCAGTTGGGCCAGTCGTGACGGTGGAAGGGCTTGATGTGCACCCGCACTGGAATGTCCAGCTCGCCCAGTTTGTCGATGGCCTGCGTGGCCATGCCGTACACCGACTGCTCGACCGGATCCACCAGGAGGGGGTTGCCCACCCCGGCCTGGTCCTTGCCCGCCTGGCCGTCGCCGGTGGCGATGTAGAGTCTCGTCCCGCGCAGCGCCGCGAGCGAGTGCTTCGGGTTGTACCGGTTCCAGTGCTCACCACCGACCGGGCCGTAGATCTGCTCGACGGTGACGCCGCAGGCCAGCGCGCCGCTCGCGATCGCGGCCATCGCGGGCAGGCCGGGGTTGCCCGGATAGTCGTTGTCGAGCGCTCCGCTGAAGGAGGCGGCGGCGGTGAACCTGCCGGGGAAGCGGGCGGCGTATCCGATGGCTCCGCCGCCGCCCATGGACAGGCCCGCGATGGCCTGCCGGTCGCCGGCGCGGTACTCGTTCTTCAGCAGGTCGTAGAGCTCGCCCATGTGGAAGGACTCCCACCTGTGCGGCGGAAGGGCCGGGTCCTTCCAGTCCATGTAGCCCGAGCAGGTGCCGGTATCGGGCATGACCACCAGCACGTCGCGGGTGCCCACGATCGCGTCGGCGTCGCCCTGCGCGGTCCAGTCGGTGTAGGAGCCGCCGCCGCCGTGCAGCAACCAGAGCACCGGCCAGCGGCGCGTCGCGGTCTTGCTGTAGCCGGGTGGCAGGAGCAACCGCACCTTGCCCGGGACGTTGATCAGCGGTGAGGCGATGGTGAGGTCGAGGATGCGCCCCTCCTTGATCACCGTCTCGGTGACCTCGGAGGACGGCGATGTGGCCTGGGCCGGGCCGGCGAGGGTCAGCAGCAGGATGAGCGCCGCCAGCGGGTGCGAGATGAGGATCGACATGACTGGTGCTCACCTTTCAGTCAGCTGTTCAGCGCGGACTGCACCAGCGCGGCGTACGCTCGCTGGCCCGCGGGGTTGGGATGGTAGGAGGCCCCGTCGGTGGTGATGTCGATCGCGCGCACGTAGGGGTCGTCGTCGCAGATCGCGTGGCCGGTGAAGGCCGGTACCGGGTCGATGAAGGAGATGTCGACCCCCTCCTGGCGCAAACGGGTGATGGCGGCCGCGCTGACGGCGTTCATCTTGTCGGTCATGTCGTTGAGCCACAGCGCGTCGAGCTGGCCGATGCGGAAGGAGCTGATGCAGTTCAGCGGCGCCTCGTTCTGCACGTTGAACAGGTGCGGGTAGCCCAGGACGATGATGCGGGCGTTCGGCGCCTTCTGGTGGATCTTGGTGTAGGTGTCGGTGAGCGGGCCGTCGAGCGCGGCGATGGCGTGCTCGGTGCTGTCGTCGCGGCAGTTGAGGCCGAGGCTGCAGCGGCTGATGATGTCGGAGAAGCCGGCGTCGTTGCCGCCGATCGTCAGGGTCACCAGATCGGTGTCGGCGTCCAGGTAGCCCTGGTCGATCTGCGGCGGCTCGCCGTTGGCGTAGGCGTCGCCCGTGACGTGCTTGGTCTGGGCGCCCGAGCAGGCCAGCAGGGCGAAGCCGGTGGTGCCGTTGCCGGTCCTCGCCTCGCTCTCGATGGTGCTGGACGAGCCGGGCCATCTGACCATCCGCGCGTAGGCGTCGGCCTTGGACCGGTGGCAGGTCGAGCCGCGGGTGCCCAGGGTGAAGTTGCTGACCTCGTCGTACGGCTCGTTGCCCTGCCCCGCCGAATAGGAGTCCCCGAGGCCCACGTAGTCGACCTTGGGCTTGCTCGTCGGGATGAAGGCCATGGCGTCGAAGGCGATGTCCCAGTCCCAGTTGCGGCCCTCCTCACGTCTGGTCAGGTTGCTGAGCGACACGCTGGCGCCCGAGTTGAGCTGGAACACACCGAGATCCACCCAGGTGTTCTTCTGCCAGTACTGGCCCACGATCCGATGCCGGGTCGGCGCGTTGCCGCCGGGATCGATGATGTAGTCGGCGAGCTGGGTATGCGCGCCGACCTCCGGGATGTGCACCTTGATGCGCGTCCACCCGGTCATGGAGCTGGGCGGGCGCCAGACGCCGGTGACGCCGAACTTGAGCTGGCCGGTATTGGTGGCGTCCCTGGTGTGGGTGAACCAGAAGTGGTCGCCGAAGCCGCCGCCGAGCTGGTGGAAGTCGACTCTGGAGACGTACGGCGCCGGGTCGGTCTCGTTGAAGTAGAGCGTGAACGAGCCGTGGTTGCCCCAGGTCCTGCTGCAGCCCGCGCGCACGATGGGCACCGAGGACGGCACGTCGTCCACGACGTAGGCGTTGGACGGGATGCCGCTGAGCGAGCAGTTGGGCGTGTAGTGGGTGCCGTCGGGTTGCTCGGGATAGGAGGTGTCGAAGCGCAGCAGTTCGTGGCCGCACACGCCGCTGCCGCACATCCGGTACCACGTCGGGGTGTGCCACCAGCACTTCAGGTCGTACTGGCCGGAGGCGTCCTTGTGCTTGCACGGCGCGGCCGCGTCGCCCGGGTCGCAGTCGTTCTTGCCCGGGTCGCAGAAGGACGTGAGGAGAGGTTTGGCGGCGTTGCGGTCATCGCCGCTGACCCACCAGGCGGGGCGGAAACCGGGGCCGTCAGGGGTGGAGATGGAGTAGGCGGCGAAGCCGATGACCTTCTCCTCGTACGGCCAGAGCTGCGGCTCGGCGGGGTCGTGCGGATTGCTGTTGAAGAAGTGGCGGTTGGCCGGGTAGACGGGGTTGGCGGGGTTGTTGGCCCAGCCCACACCCCACGGCGAGCCGTCCTGCTTGTCCGGGTGGAAGCCCGAGTTGTAGGCCCAGATGGCGAAGATCCAGTTCTCCAGCCACGCCGAGTCGCCGTTGCTGTGGATGAGGCCGGCGTTGCGGGTCTGGTTCCACTTGTCCTGCAGGATGCGCAGGCCGACGGCGATGTTCGTGGCGTAGTCGACGGCGATCTCCCGCTGCTGCCAGGCGGGCAGCGCGACCTCGCAGAAGTTCTCGTCCGGCTTGCAGGGACGCTCGTGGCCCTGCTTGCGCATGCCGTCGGTGATCTGGGTGATGCCGTATCCGCAGTCGCTCTTGTCCCAGTTGATCACCCAGTCGTCGGACGGATCGTCGTTGTAGAGCTCGCGGCCGTAGTAGTTGCCGACCAGCGGGTTGCCGGTGCTTCCCGGCAGCACGTGGCCCGTGGCCTGCCAGAGGTTCGACTCCTGCGACATGATGCCGAGGAACACCTGTACCGGAACCCGGCCGCCGCCCGCCAGGGAGAGCGGCGGGAACTCGCCCTGCGGTCTCCACTGCGTCAGGCCCGACTGCTTCCAGCCGGTCGGGCGGAGCATCGTCAGGTTGCCGACCACCGCCTGGTCCGCGGCCCACTCGACCTGGCGCGGCGTCGGCTGGTACACCTGCGTGTACGGATCGTTGCGCGGCACGGAACAGTAGGCGCCGGTGTCGACCGTGCCGGTCCCCGAACCGGTGGCGGCCGCCGCTGCCCCGCGGCCCGTGGCGGTATCGGTGACGGGCATGCGGTCCGAGGTTCGTACCGTGAAGTCGGTCTCCCCGCCGGTGGGTGTGATCTTGGTCTTCAGGTGGACGACCTGGGGTTCGCCGGGGGGCTGCGAGGTCATCGCCCGTACCCATTCCTCGGACGGCTCCTGACCCGAGCCCATCGAGGGCCGCTTCTGCGGCAGGACGGCCAGCCGTCCGTGGGACGAGAGCGTGGCCGCGGCGGGAACGTCCACGCGGGTCACGGGGGCGGGCAGCGGCCGCGCGGGCGTGAGGCTCCCGGTGAGGAACACCTTCCCGCCCGTTCCCGCGCTCACGTTGACGTCGGTGAGCGGCCCCGAGGCCAGCTCCGCCGCCTCGCCTCCGGCGACCGGCACGCGGCGCACGCGGGCGACCTCCCCCTGGTACTCCATGAACACCACGCCGCCGTCGGCGTCGGCGGCCAGCCTGAACGGCACCGACGCCGCCCTGGCGAGTTCGCGCGGCTTGCCGTGCGCGGGAAACAACCGCAGGCTGCTGCCGGTGGCGGCCACGATGCCGCCGTTCACGGGGATGGCGGACGTGACCTGCCCGGCCCGCTCGACGGGCGCGGCCAGCCGTCCCGACGTCGCGTCGAGTACGGACAGCCGGGTGCGCGACGGTGCGTCTCCCGGTTCACCCCCTCCCTTGGCCTGCGTGATCACACTGCGCTCTCCCTGTCCGCAGCCGGGATTGAAATAGGCGAGCGAGGAGCGGATCGGCAGCTTGGTGACCTTGCCGGTGGGCACGTCGATGAGCGCGGTGAAGGCCCCGCGGTCGAACAGGTCCGCCTGGTTGGTGAAGGCGCGCGGCGCGTAGACGGCCACCGCCTTGCTGCCGGAGGCGGTGAAGCAGACATTGCCGATCCAGCGGTCGGTGTCGAAGCCCGGCTCGCTCAGCGTCGCCAGCGTGCGCCAGGTGTAGCCGGTGCGTTCCTCGGCCGTCAGCAGGTGGAAGCCGGTCGCGTCGCCCTCGGTGCTCCAGGCGAGGTCCGGCGAGGTACGCCAGTCCGCGGCCAGCACGCGGTCCCGCTCGGCCGGAGCCACCGACGAGGACGGCTTCTCCGGCGACGCGGTGCTCGGAGGAACGACCGCGTCCGCCGGAAGGGTGAGCCCGGCCGTGAACAGCACGGCGGCCGCGCCGATGCCGAGCGCTCTGATCGTGGATCTGTTCATGATGGGCTCCATGGGGGGTGGCGGATGACGCTGGGGCAGTCGGCGGAGCCGCAGAGCCTGGGGAGGGGCTACCTGTTGCCGTAGTAGGCGTAGACGTCCACGGAGATCGTCACCGGCGAGGCGCCGGTGTTTCTCAGCACGACCGTGCCGTCCGGGCGGAGCGCGGCCGTGGCGAAGCCGACCGTGTTCCTGCCCGCCGCGTACGCCACCGCCCGTACGGCGGCCGCGCCGTCCGGGGGAATGACCTCGACCGTGCCGTTCGCCGTTCCGCCGGCGGTGACGGCGACGCCGACGGCCGAGACACCCGACGAGGGGACCTCGCCGCTGCCGGAGGGCCGCAGCACGTACGTGCCGCCAGGGGCGACCGTCACGCCGCCGGCCACCCGGACCGGGGCGACCGCCTTGACGAGGGAGGCGCGTTCGGCGGCGGTGTAGTAGCCGCTCACCTCGACCGAGACCTCGGCCGCGCCGCCGCCCAGGTTATGCAGATTGATCTTCCCGTTGGCGCCGGGTCTGACGATGGTGAAGAACTGCACGGGGGTGTTGGCGGGGTAGTCGACGTTGGCGTCGGCGGGGAAGGCCTCACCGGCGGGATAGACCCGGATCGTGCCGGTGGAGGCGCTCTTCACCAGCACCGTCAGGGCGACGCTCTGCGGGGAGGGCGGGCCGGGCGTCGTCAGCTCGAGATTTCCCAGCGCCGGAACCGACACCCGGTCGGCGATGCGCGACGGCGCGACCGGATGGTAGGTGCCGCCGAGGGTGGCCGCGGCGTGGTCGAGGGTGTAGCCGTGCACGTCGAGGTAGACGCGGACGGCCTGGCCGCTGCGGTTCTCCAGCTTGAGCGTGCCGTCGTCGCCGACCTTCGCCATGACCATGGTCGAGGCGTACCGGGTGGCGTCGTAGAAGAGCACGTCACCCTCCGGTTCGGGCTCGCCGGAGGGATAGACGGCCAGCGAGCCGGTGTTGAAGAAGTCGCCCTTGGCGGCGATGTTGACGGCGACGGCGGCGATGCCGCCGGCGGGAAGCCCGGCGACGCCCGCGACCGGGACCGTCATCGTGGAGTTGGCGCTGATCTGGGCGTTGCTGAGGATGCGGGTGCGGACCTGGAAGAGCTGGTGCGGACCGGGGCGGGCGGCGGAGCCCAGGGCGGCCTCGTCGAGCTGGATCCGGGGAGTGGTGCCGCCGCCGTACACGATGGGCTTGCCGGTGTCCTCCAGCGCCGCCTCGATCTCGGACGGCGTGGCGTCGGGACGGGCCTGGCGCAGCACTGCCAGGGCCCCGGCGACGTGCGGGGCGGCCATGGACGTGCCGCTCTTGGACTGCCACCGGCCGCCGGGCACCGACGAGACGATGTCCGACCCGGGAGCGAACACGTCCAGCAGCGGCCCCCGATTGCTGAAGGAGGACACCTCGTCCTGATCGGTGGTGCTGCCCACCGCGATGGCGGAGGAGACGCAGGCCGGAGCGCTGACGGCATCGGTGTAGCCGTTGTTGCCCGCGGCCACCACCGTGGGCGCCCCGGCGACGAGCAGCCGGTCGATGAGAGGCTTGCGCGGATCGTCGTCGCACGGGGCGGTGTACCTGCCGCTGCCCAGGCTCAGGTTGACCGCGGCCACGGGGACGCCCTCGTCGATCAGCTCCAGAACCTTCTCCATCCCCGCGAGCTGGGCGCTGACGAAGCTCAGCAGGCACGGCGGCCCGGCGGTCCCGCAGTACGAGAAGGAGTCGAACCTGCTGTAGACCTGAACGGCGACGAGATCGGCCCCCGGGGCGACCCCGCCCGCCGCGTCGCCGGTCTCCTGGCCGGCGACGATTCCGGCCACGTGGGTGCCGTGGCCGCAGTCCACGTACGCGCACGGCCCGCTGTCGGCGTCCGCCGCTCCGGGCCCCTCCTGCTGGTCCGCGCCGTCCGGGCACAGGCTGGAGGCTCCGTAGGCGGGGTCGGTGGGGGAGAAGCACGCCTCGGCCACGACACGCCCGCCGAGGAAGGGGTGGTGGACCGCGACGCCCGAGTCCAGGATGGCCACCACGCTGCCCTCACCGGTCAGCCCCGCCTCCCGGGTACGGTCCGCGCCGATGAGGGGCACGCTCTCGGCGAGCGCCGGCGGGACCGGCACGTCCTCCGACACGCTGACCACGCCCGGTTGTCCGGCCAGCCGCTGCACGTCCGCCCGGTCGGCGCGCAGCGTGAGCACCGGTAATCGCGACAGCGTCTGGATCACCTGGCCGGGGCCGACCGCGGAGGCCGCGGCGGACAGGTCGGCGCGGTCCCGCGTCACCACGTTCACGCGGACCTCGCCGCCCGCGGACAGCTTCTCCGCCAGCTCGGGATCCACGCGAGGGCCGGGCGCCGCCGCGGAGGCCGCCTGCGACGGCATGAGCGGCACCGTCACGAGGGCCGTCACGAGGGCCGTCACGAGGGTGGCCGCGGTGATCAGGCGGCGGACCAGGTGTTGCTTCATGCGATCTCCGCTCGACGTAGGACGTGCCTTGGCACAGTTCCCGCGCGGGCCCGGCCGCGAGGACGGTCCGGCGGATCACCGGCCGGCCAGCACCGCCTTGGCACGCTGCACCCAGGTGGTGAAGACGGACAGCGACTCGGTCAGCGACTGCCGCTGGTCCCGCACCATGATCTCTTCGTAGGCGCGCTTCGCCGCCCGGTACGTCGGCAGCAGGTCGGCCCCGTTCGCGCAGGCGGCGTCGTCGGCCGCGACCTGCTTCTCCGCCTGAGTGGCGGCCACACCGGGCTCCCGGTTGGCCCAGCGGAGGTCGGCGCGGGCGCTCATCGGGCTGTCGTAGGCGTACCCCTTGGCCGTCATGCAGCTCACCCACTGGGTCAGGGCCCGTGCGACGGCGGTGTGCTCCAGGGCGAGGAAGCTCGCGTCGTCGGCCAGCAGCCGGGGGTCGGCGGCCAGGGCGTGGTCCTGGCCCAGGACGCGGGCCTCGCCGCTCGTCGCGCAGCCGCCCTGGGGGATGGCCTCGCCCGGCCCGGTCGTGGCGGCGGTGCCGTCGTAGGCCTGCATCTCCTCCGGTGTGGGGGCCCGCTGGTCCGCGGGCTCCGAAGCGGCGGCCGCCGCCGCGGGGTCGAGCGCGGGCCGCGGGTATCCGGACCGGGAGGCCGCGGAGGCGTCGAGGGGTTCGATCAGATCCGCCTCCACGTAGTCCTCGGGGTTCCAGTTCCGTACGACGCCCGCCGTCCAGGCCGAGAAGCCGAGCGACTGCATGCACGTGGCGGTCGCGGCGTCCTTGGCCAGGTCGATGGTGTGGATGTCGGCCATCGACGTCATGTACGGATCGAGCGGCATCGGGAGGCCCGGATCCGGCGGGACGGCGGTGAGCACCGGCTCCGGGATCGGGGACGGCTCCGGCCCGAGCGTCCCCGTGGGCCCGGGAACCGGCAGAACCTCGCCCGTGGTGGGCAGGGGGTCGGGGTCGAGAGCCGACGAGGTGGCGGAGCTGGACGCGGCCGGATGGAGGCTGAACGCGGCGGCTCCGATGGTCAGCAGGACGGCCCCGGCGGCCAGCAGCGGTGGTGTGCCCTTTCTCATTTGCCGTTCCTCCTCCAGAAGCACTCGCCCTTGCCGATCCAGCGGCCCTCGGTGCAGTAATCGCGCGAGTAGAGAATGACGTTGGAGTAATGGAAGGGCTGCAGCACGCCCAGAGTGTCGTGCCAGATGTCGCCCCGGCAGCCCTGCCAGTTGTACCAAATGAGGAATCGGCGGCTGTAGATGCGGCTGTAGACGCTGCGGCCCTTCCACTGCTGCTGGAGCCCGCCCCACCAGCTCCACTGCGTGACCGGGCACGCGGCGCCGTTGTAGCTGGGGGAGAAGGTCGAGTTCCAGCGGTCCATGGACTTGCCGCTGTTCACGTTGCGGACGCGGTAGTAGCCGGCGCTGGTCTTGGTGTCCTTCCACAGCTGGTTCTTGCCGCCGTTGTAGGGCCAGACGGACACGATGCCGCCGTTGGCCTTCGACTTGTTGTACACCTCCAGGTACTGGCGCGTGTATTCGTTCTGCCAGCGGTACGTGCCGTCCGCGTGCGCGGCGGCCGGGAGGACGGTCGCCGCGGTCGCGACCGCGGCGACGACCGTCACCGCGGTCCGCGTGGCCGGGCGGACCGCCGGA
>NZ_JBSFTC010000383.1:0-9035 GCF_053590415.1 Nonomuraea sp. NPDC003201 | reverse complement strand
CCCGCCTGATCAGTGAACTGCCCGGCATCGTCGTCGTCTCCGACGGGCAGGGCGGTGACGCACCGCACCGGTGCTCGAGCTGGTCGGCGGCGTGCTCGTCGTGCCCGACGGCGGCCTGCCCGAGGTGCCAGGCATGGCGGTGCTGGTCGGCCGGGGTGTCGAAGGCCGCGGCGAAGGCGCGGTGGATCGCGACGCGCCGGTTGCCCGTGGCGCTGTGGTAGACCGCTGAACGGATCAGCGGATGCCGGAACGCCAGCCGCGGCCCGTCGTAGGTCAGCAGCTCGTCGAGTTCGGGGCGGTGCAGCAGGTCGGCGGCGATCCCCATGGAGGCGGCCGCCTTCTCGATGGTCTCGACGCTGCCCGAGCCGTCGGCGGCGATCAGCTGGAGCAGCGGCAGTGATTCGACGTGCCGCGCCCGGATCCTGGCCAGGAACGACCGCTGCAGCCGGTCGGTCATGGCCGGCGGCTCCGGGGTCCCCTCCGGCGGGATCCTCCTTCCGGCGAGTTCGAGCAGGGCCAGGGGATTTCCCCCGGTGATCGCCAGCAGACGGTCCTGCTCACCCTCGCTGAGGCGCCGCCCGGCGAGCAGCGCTCTGCCCGCTTCGGGTTCGAGGCCCGCGAGCGGGATGCGGCGCAGGTCGGGCAGATCGGTGCTGTGGCCCTCGTCGGCGCGCGCGGCCAGCGCCACCGCGATGGGCTCGTCGTCCAGCCGGCGGGCGACGAACGCCAGGGTCTTCAGCGTCGGCCGATCGGCCCAGTGCGCGTCGTCGACGACGCACAACACCGGCTTCTCCCCGGCCGCCAGGGACAGCAGCGACAGGGTCGACAGGCCCACCAGGAACGGATCGGGTGGCGCGCCGTGCGCGCGACCGAACAGGACGCGCAGAGCCTGCGCCTGCGGGTCCGGCAGCTCGTGGGCCCGCCCGAGCAGGGGGAGCAGGAGCTGGTGCAGCGTCGCGTACGCGAGATCGGCCTCCGGCTCGACGCCCACCGCGCGGAGCACCCGGAACCCCGCGGCCCGCTCCGTGGCGTGTGACAGCAGCGCGGTCTTCCCGATCCCCGGCTCGCCGTGGAGGATCGCTCCGCCGCCGCGTCCCTCGGCGGCGTGCCGCAGCAACGACTCAAGCAGTTCGCTCTCGTCGTCTCTCCCCAGCACACGCCGAGCATAGAAAGCACCGGCACCTGTGACAAAGCGAGCCCGCCGTTCAAGCTGGCCAGCATGATCAGTTACCCGTGGTCAGGACCATGCGGAAGCGGGCCCTGCCGGAGATCATCTTCTGGAACGCCGCACCGGCCTCCTCCAGCGGGACCTCCTCGGTCCACGCCCGGACGCCGTTCCGGGCGGCGAACCTCATGGTGTCCTGGGTGTCGACCGCGATGCCGGAAGCGTGCCCGTGCACCCGTTTGGCCGCGCCCACGAGTTGCAGAGGCGTGAGGTCCAGCCGCTCCGTGTCGACGCCGACGATGATGAGCTCGCCGCGGCGGCCCAGCCCGTCGATCGTCTGGGACATCGCCGCCGCGTTGGTCACCGTCGCCAGCACCACCTTGGCTCCCCCCTGGGCCTGCAGCGCGTCGGCCATGTTCTCGGTGGCGGTGTCGATGTAGTGGGCCGCGCCGAGCTTGTGAGCCAGCGACGCCTTCTCGGGGCCGCGGGCCATCGCGACGGTGTCGAAGCCCATCTTCGCGGCGAACTGGACGCCCAGGTGCCCCAGGCCGCCCAGGCCGAGGATCGCGACGGTGTCGCCGGAGCGCGCTGAGCTGCGCCGCAGCGCGTTGTACACGGTCACGCCGGCGCAGGCCAGGGGCGCGGCCTCCACCGCCGTGAGCTCGTCCGGGACCGCGGCCAGGGCGACGGCCGGCACCACGACGGAGTCGGCGAACCCGCCGGCGTACGCGGCACCCGGCACCTGAAGCTCGGGACAGAGGATGCCGTCGCCCTCCCTGCAGGCGTCGCAGTGGCCGCAGCTGCCGCCGTACCAGCCGACCGCCACGCGATCACCGACGGTCCAGCCGGCGACGTCGGCGCCGATCGTGTCGATGCGTCCCGCGATCTCGTGACCTGGCGTGACGGGGTACGTGGTGCCCGGGATGTGTCCGGCGATGATCAGCGCGTCGGAGTGGCACACCCCGCAGGCCTCGACGGTGACCCGTACCTGGCCCGGGCCCGGCTCCTGGGTGTCCACCCGGACCAGAGACATGTCCCCGCCGGGCTCGGCGACCTGTACGGCACGGTGCGTGGCAGAAGAAGACATGCCGTCTCCTCTTCTTACGGAAGCAGCGGCCCCGCGGAGAGGCCCTCTCTCGCGCCCCCTTTCCTGTCCACCGGCCGTCGAACCTGGTCAGAGCGGGTTTGCCAGGCTTTGAGGACGAGGAGGGGGCCGTCGTGTACGGTGAAGGCCCGGCGGTCCGGAGCGGCCGTGACGCGCCGGCAGACGTTCTGGCGAGACTGCGCAGGTCCCGCATGGTCCGCGGTGGCGGGCCTCCTCCCTGGAAGGGTTCGCGTACGGGCCCCCGGGGTCACGATTCCGGCTGGACGGATTGTCGATCATTGACCGGTCTCCTCACGATCCGTCCAGACGAATGCTGATATTTCGGGAATGTGGGCCACCATGACGGGCGTGAATCTCAACGGCCGCAAATTCGTGATGGTGAGCTCGACCGCGAGCGCAGTCGACCCGGACAGCCCGACGGAGTTCCTGTACCAGGAGTCCGACGGGGTGGTGTGGGGCAGCTACTCCGGCGACACCGTGACCCATGGGCGTTTCGTGGGCATGCGTGACGACGCCCAGGTGGCGATCTCGTACGCGCACGCGCTGAAGGCCGGCGGGAAGGCGGGCGGCCAGAGCAGCAGCCGCATCGAGAAGGGGGACGACGGGCTGCTGCGCCTGGTGGAGGAGTTCAGCTTCGACGGGGACGACACGGTGCACGTGAGCGTGTGCAGGGAGGTCGGCTGATCACTCAGTCGTCCTTGCGGAGGGCGGCGCGGCCCTCGGCGGCGCCGACGAAGCGCATCTTGCCGAGCGGCACGCCGCCCTGCGCCCCCTCCTGGACGGGCCGCCGCGCCGGACGGGCCCGGTCGCGATCACGGTCGCGGTCACTGGGCAGCACGTACGGCCGCTTGAGCACCTCGTCCAGGATGAACACGGTCTCCGTCGCCTTGACCGCCGGGATGTTGGCCAGCCGGTCGGTCACCATGGTGTGCACGGCGGCCACGTCGGACACGCGCACCTGGATCATGGCGTCGTGCTGCCCGGTGGTGATCGCGCAGTACTCCACCTCCGGCATCCGGGCCAGCTCGGCCCGGAACTGCTTCCACATCTGCTGGCGTACGGTCACGAAGATCAGGGCGGTGATGCCGAGCCCGGCCCGCACGTGGTCGATCTCGGCGGTGAAACGCTTGATCGCGCCGTCGGCGCGCAGCGCCTCGAAGCGCGTGTAGGCGTTCGCGCGGGAGATGCCCACCCGGTCGGCCAGCGCGGCCACCGAGATCCTGCCGTTCTCGCGCAGGACCTCGAGGATCTTCATGTGGATGTCGTCAAGCTCGAGACCGATGCCGATCCGTCCAGGCTGACCGCCACCGCCGACACCATTTCTGGAAATTTCACTCATCATTACCTCACTGACCTTTATATACGTCTCAGCGACCGCACAGTGCCTGGACGTTCTGCCGCACAATCCTCGACATCTTCCTGCCGAACGTCCAAATCTTGGAGGACCCATCATGGCGACCCGCTCGCAGACGGCGGCTGTGCTGCTCGCCGGTGCACTCGCCCTGGCCGCCTGCGGTAGCGGCGGCGGCTCCCAGGCTCCCGCCGCGTCCGGCGGTGGGGGCAAGACCCTCGTCATCGACACGTCCTTCGACCTCAAGACGGCCGACCCCGGCCGCACGTACGAGCCGACGGGCCTGATCGTCGGCAAGGCCGTCTACGAGACGCTGCTGACGTTCGACGGCGCCGACGTGACCAAGCCGGTGCCCGCGCTCGCCGAGTCGTACGAGCTGAGCAAGGACGGCAAGATCCTGACGCTCAAGCTGAAGAAGGGCGCCACGTTCGCGGACGGGTCGCCGTTGACCGCGGATGACGTGGTGTTCTCGCTGACGCGCGTGCGGGACATGAAGGGCACGCCGTCGTTCCTGCTGGACGGCGTCGAGGTGGCCAAGACCGACGACTCGACGATCACGCTGACGTCGAAGGCGGCCAACCCGGCGCTGCCGTACATCCTGCCGAACCCGGCCCTCGGCATCCTCAACAGCAAGGTCGCCAAGGAGCACGGCGCCACCACGGACGCCCAGGACAAGGCCGAGCAGTACCTGAACTCGGCCTCGGCGGGCTCCGGCCCGTACCAGATCGAGTCGTTCAACGTGAGCAGCCAGGTCACGCTCAAGGCGAACCCCAAGTACTACGGCACCAAGCCCGCCTACGACAAGGTCGTCATCCGCAACGTCGAGGCCGCCACGCAGAAGCTGAACGTCCAGCGCGGCGACAGCCAGATCGCCCTCAACCTGTCGGGCGACCAGGTCACCGGCATGCCCGCGACCCTGCAGGTCAAGAAGATCGCCTCGGCGAACGTCATCTTCCTGCTGGCCAACCAGGACTCCGCGATCAGCAAGACGACGACGAACCCCAAGTTCGTCGAGGCGGTCCGCAAGGGCGTCGACTACGCGGGGCTGCTGGAGCTGGCCGGCGAGGGCTCGGCGCAGGCGCCGGGCGTCATCCCGTCGCAGCTGCTCGGCGCGCTGCCCGCCGACCAGGCGGCCAAGCGGGACGTCGAGGGCGCCAAGGCGGCGCTGGCCGCCAGCGGCGTGTCGAACCCGACCGTCAAGCTGGAGTACCCGAGCGAGCTGACCGTCAACGGCCTGTCCTTCCAGCCGCTGGCCGAGCGCGTCCAGGCCAACCTCAAGGAGGTCGGCATCACGGTCGACCTGCAGCCCGCGCCGGTCACCACGGCCCTGGACAACTACCGCAACGGCAAGGAGGAGATGGGCCTGTGGTACTGGGGCCCGGACTACCCCGACCCGAGCGACTACCTGGCGTTCCTGCCGGGCAAGACGGTGGGCCTGCGGGCCGGCTGGAAGGCGGGGGCGGCCAAGGAGATCGAGGCCGCCGGTGACAAGGCCGCCACGGCGATCGGCGACGACGCCCGCAAGGCCGCCTACGTGGACGTGCAGACCAAGCTGAACGCCTCCGGCCCGTTCGTCCCGCTGATCCAGCCCAGCCAGAACATCGTGACGGCGGCGTCGGTGACCGGCCTCGAGTACCACCCGGTGTGGACGGTGGACGTGGCCGACCTCGGCGTGAAGTAAGGGAGCCTCACAGGTGTCCGACATCCCGGGCGAAGCCCGCCGGAGCCGGGCGAGACGGGTCCATCCGCTCGTCCGCTTCCTGATCCGGCGCATCCTGCTCGCGGTCCTGATGGCCTGGGGCATCACGCTCGTCACGTTCGTCCTGACGAACCTGGTGCCCGGCGACCCCGTGGCCGCGAACCTCGGCCAGCGGGCGCTGGGCGATCCGGCGATCGTGGCCCAGTGGCGGGCCGAGCACGGCCTGGACAAGCCACTCTGGGAGCAGTACGTGCTGCACCTCCAGGGCCTGCTCCACGGCGACCTCGGCACGAGCCAGCAGAGTCACCGGCCGGTCAGCCAGGACCTGGCCGAGTTCGTCCCGGCGACGCTGGAGCTGGCCGGGGCGGCGATCCTGGTGTCGCTGGTGCTGGGCGTGGCGTTCGGCGTGATCGCCGCGCTGCGCCGGGACCGGCTGTCGGACCACGCGCTGCGCGTGCTGAGCCTCATCGGCATCTCGGTCCCGACGTTCTGGCTGGCGCTGGTGGCGTTCTACGTGTTCTTCTACCGGCTGCAGCTCACCCCGGGCAGCGGCCGGGTGGACGCGGCGCTCAACGGCGCGGTCCCGGCCGTGACCGGGCTGCAGACCGTGGACGCGCTGGTGGCGGGCCGGTTCGACGTGTTCTCCTCCGCGGTCGGGCACCTCGTGACGCCCGCGCTGGTGCTGGCGCTCTACACGATCGGCCTGCTCACCCGCTTCACCCGCTCGGCGGTGCTGGAGGTGCTGGGGCAGGACTACGTGCGCGCCGCCAGGGCCAAGGGCCTGCCAGGCCGGGTGATCCTCTTCCGGTACGTGCTGCGTTCGGCCCTGGTGCCCATCATCACCGTGGCGGGCCTGGCGTTCGGCAGCCTGCTGTCCGGCACCGTGCTGGTCGAGGCGATCTTCGCCTGGCCCGGCGTCGGCCAGTACGCGTACAAGAGCGCCACCACCCTCGACCTGCCCGCCGTCATGGGCGTCGGCCTGGTCGTCGGCGTCGTCTACCTGGTCATCAACCTGATCGTGGACGTCCTGTACGGCGTCATCGATCCCCGAGTGAGGCTGCAATGAGACGGCGGGACCCTCTGGCCCGCAGGGGCCTGCTTGCCCGGCTGCCCGAGGCGTGGCGGCAGCCGCTGGCCGTGGTCGGCGCCGTGCTGGCGGTGGCCTGGCTGGTCATCGCGCTGGCCGCACCGATGCTGGCGCCGCACGACCCCCTCGCCCAGGACCTGCCGCGGCTCGCGCCGCCGGGGCCGGGGCACTGGTTCGGCACCGACCAGCTCGGCCGCGACATCCTGAGCCGCGTCATGTACGGGGCCCGGGTGTCGATCCCGCTGACACTGCTGCTGGTGGTGCTGTCGGTGCTGATCGGCGGGCTGCTCGGCGCCTGCGCCGGGTACTTCGGCCGGTGGGTGGACGAGACGATCATGCGGCTGGCGGACCTGGTGTTCGCGTTCCCGACCGTGATCCTGGCCATGGTGGTGGCCGCCGCGCTGGGCGCCAGCCTGACGAACGCGGTGCTGGCCGTGCTGGTGGTGGCCTGGCCCGCGTACGCCCGCGTCACCCGGGGGCTGGTGCTGGGGGTGCGCGAGCGGGAGTTCGTGCTGAGCGGGCGGCTGCTGGGCTTCTCCGTGTGGCGGTCGCTGCGCGTGGACGTGCTGCCGAACGTGACCGGCCCCATCCTCGTGCTCGCGACGCTGGACATCGGCACCGCGCTGCTGCTGCTGTCCGGGCTGTCGTTCCTGGGCCTCGGGGCCAAGCCGCCCTCCCCCGAGTGGGGGGCGATGGTGGCCTCGGGCGTGGAGGTGTTCGACAGCTGGTGGGTGGCGACGTTCCCGGGGCTGGCGATCCTGACGGTGGTGCTGGCGTTCAACTTCCTCGGCGACACCCTGCGGGACGCGCTCGACCCCCGTACGGCCCGCGCGATCAAGGAGCGTGCACTGTGACCGAGCGAAGCGAGGGAACGAGACAGCACAGCGACCCGGCCGCAGGTCCGACGAAGGAGGACCTGTGACGACGCTGGACATCACCGACCTGAAGATGTCGATCGGCGGCAAGGAGATCCTGCGCGGCGTCGATCTCGCGCTGGAGCCGGGCCGGGTGCACGGGCTGGCCGGGGAGAGCGGCTCGGGCAAGACGATGACGGGCCTGGCCGTGCTCGGGCTGCTGCCGCACGGCGCCCGCGTGTCGGGCGCGATCCGGCTCGGCGAGCGCGACCTGCTCACCCTGCCGCCCAAGGAGCTGAACCGGGTGCGCGGCGGCGAGGTCGCCATGGTGTTCCAGGACCCGGCGACCAGCCTGCACCCCATGCTGACCATCGGCAAGCAGCTCACCGAGCACATGCGCCACCACCTGGGGCTGGACAAGCGCGAGGCGCGGGCCCGGGCGGTGGAACTGCTGGGCAAGGTGCGCATCCCGGGCGCGGAGGAGGCGTACGGGCGCTATCCGCACCAGTTCTCCGGCGGGATGCGCCAGCGCATCGCCATCGCCATCGCGCTGGCCTGCTCCCCCAAGGTGCTGATCGCCGACGAGCCGACCACCGCGCTCGACGTGACCGTGCAGGCCGGCGTGCTGCGGCTGCTGCGCGGGCTCTGCGACGAGCTGGGGCTGGCGGTGCTGCTGGTCACCCACGACCTCGGGGTGATGTCCGCGGTGGCGGACGAGGTGAGCGTGATGAAGGACGGCCTCGTCGTGGAGTCGGGGCCGCGCGGGCGGGTGCTGCGGGAGCCCGAGCACGCCTACACGCGTTCCCTGCTGGAGTCCCTACCCGACGCGGAGGCGCAATGACTCTGTTGGCCATCGACGACCTGGTCGTCGAGCACCGCACCCCCGGGCGTCCCGCCGTGCGGGCCGTGGCGGGCGCCAGCCTGGAGGTCCACCCCGGCGAGGTCGTCGGGCTGGTCGGCGAGTCCGGGTGCGGCAAGTCGACGCTGGCCCGCGCCGTCTGCGGGCTGAACCCGATCACCGCGGGCTCGATCGCGTTCGACGGGCAGCCGGTCACGCCACTCGGCCTGCGGCGCAGGAAGCTGACCGGGATCCAGATGGTCTTCCAGGACCCGTACGCCTCACTCAACCCCCGGCGGCGGGTCGGCGACCAGATCGCCGACGGGCTGCGCACCTCGCAGGACACCGCCACCTCCCCCGCCGACCTGCTGGAACGCGTCGGCCTGCCGCGGGACTTCGCCGGCCGGCATCCGCACGAGTTCTCCGGCGGGCAGCGGCAGCGCATCGCCATCGCCAGGGCGCTCGCGGCCCGGCCGCGGCTGCTGATCGGCGACGAGCCCATCTCGGCGCTGGACGCCTCGGCGCAGTCGCAGGTGGCCAGGCTGATGCGGGACCTGGCGGTGGACTCGGGCGCGGGGCTGCTGTTCATCAGCCACGACCTGTCCGTGGTGCGGCTGATCGCCGACCGGATCGCCGTCATGTACCTCGGCAAGATCGTCGAGGTGGGCGACACGGCCGAGGTGTGGGCGGACCCGAAGCACCCGTACACGAAGGCGCTGCTCCAGGCCATCCCCAAGCCCGACGGGATGGGGGTGCTGCCCGCAGAGCTGGCCGGTGACGTGCCGGACCCGGCGAACCCGCCGGGAGGGTGCAGGTTCAACCCGCGGTGCCCGTCCGTGATGGACGTGTGCCGCGTGAAGGAGCCGGAGTTCGGGCCGGTCGCCTGCTGGCTGCACGAGCCGAAGTGACCCCCGTCCCCGGGCCGCGGGCCGCCGC
>NZ_JBSFTC010000382.1:0-9037 GCF_053590415.1 Nonomuraea sp. NPDC003201 | reverse complement strand
CGTCGCCGCCGCGGCCGCCGTACCCCTCGCCCAGCCCGCCGCCGCCGACCCCGTGCAGGCCCAGAGCGGGTGGAACCGGCCGCTGATCCCGCCGGGCAAGCGCGGCATCATCCTCTACACCGTCCGCGACGCGATCGGCCGCGACCCGGCGTCCACGACCCTGCCGTCCGGCTTCCGCCGCGTGTTCGAGGCGCTCGCGCGCATCGGCTACCAGCAGGTCGAGTTCGCCGGGTACCGGCAGCACGCCAACGCCGAGGGCGGCGCGAACCTGGAGACCGTCGAGGGCGCCCGGCTGCTGCGGAGCTGGCTCGACGACAACGGGCTGCGGGCCGAGGGCAACCACGGCTTCATCCCGGCCTCGTGGCCGCTGAGCACCGCCGACCTCGACCGGTTCAAGCAGGTGCTGGAGATCGCGAACATCCTCGGCCTGGACCACGTGGGCACCGGCTCCGACCCGACGGGCAGCGCGTACAAGGCCGACTGGGACGTGGCGGCGGAGAAGTGGAACGCGCTCGGCGAGCTCGCCTGCCAGGCCGGGCTCAAGCTCTACACGCACAACCACGACGCGGCGTACGCGTTCCTGCTCGACAGCGGCCCGCTTGACGACCAGGGCCGGCCCACCCGCTCCTCCGGCATCCGCAAGCTGGAGTACTTCTTCAAGATCAGCGACCCCAGGCGGGTCTACTTCGAGATGGACATCTTCTGGGCGCACGTGGCCCAGTTCAAGCACCGCACGTACACCGCGCCCGACGGCTCGGCGCAGACCGACGTCTTCGACCCGCTCGCCACCGTGCTGGCGCAGGAGAAGCGGTTCCCGCTGTTCCACGCCAAGGACGGCACCGCCAACCCGGGCACCGCCAACGGCTACGACATGGTGCCGTTCGGGGCCGGGGACATCGACTACGCCCGCTTCTTCGGCCGGCTCCGCTCCAGAGGCCTGCACAACCCGATGTACGAGCAGGACAACGCGCCCGGCACGGACCCGGGGCAGTCGCTGCAGTACGCCGAGCTCAGCTACCGCAACATGGCCGCCCTGCGCGGCTGACCCCCACCACAACGCCGGACCGCCACGCGATCCCTGCCGTTGCAGCGGCAGGCGTGGCGGCCCGGATCATGACACTCCTCGTCCTAGGAGCGGCATCACCAATGCAGCGTACCCTCGCGGTGCTCGGCGGCTTCTTCCTGGCCGCCACCGCACTCGTCTTACCCGCCGGCCCCGCTCAGGCGCACGAACCGGCCACCGAGTGGTCGAGCTACGAGAAGATCACCCTGACCAAGAACGTGGGCGAGCCGATCGACCTGGCCGTCCTGCCCGACCGGCGGGTCCTGCACACCGCGCGCAACGGCGACCTCAGGCTGACCGACCCGGCCAGCGGCGTCACGAAGATCGTCAACACCGTCCCGGTCTACAACAACTCCGAGGACGGCCTGCAGACGGTCTCCCTCGACCCTCGGTTCAGCGAGAACCACTGGGTCTACCTCTACTACGCGCCCAAGACCATGTCGGCGCCGTACCCCGAGACGACGCCGGCCGGGTCGGCGCCCAACTCGCTGCCCGCCGGGGCCGACGAGACGTACTGGAACCAGTGGAAGGGCTACAACCAGCTCTCCCGCTTCAAATGGACCGGCAACGCGCTCGACCTGTCCACCGAGCAGGTCATCATCAAGGTCGAGACGCAGCGCGGGCAGTGCTGCCACGTGGCCGGCGACGTGGACTGGGACGCCGACGGCAACCTCTACCTCGCCACCGGCGACAACACCCCGGCGGGCGCGCCGGGCGCCAACGGGTACGCGCCCAACAACGACGCGCCCGGCATGAACCCGGGCTTCGACTCCCGGCGCGGCGCGGGCAGCAGCGACGACCTGCGCGGCAAGATCCTTCGGATCAAGGTCGCGGACGACGGCACGTACACGATCCCCCAGGGCAACCTGTTCCCGCCGGGCACGTCCAGGACGCGGCCGGAGATCTTCGTGACCGGGGTGCGCAACCCGTTCCGGATGGACGTGGACGGGGAGACGGGCACCCTGTCGTGGGCCGACTACGGCCCCGACGCCGGCACCCCCGACCCGAACCGGGGCCCGCTCGGCTACGTCGAGTGGAACATCACCCCGCTCACCAAGCCCATGAACAGCGGCTGGCCGTACTGCACGGGCGACAACTTCAACTACAACGACTGGGACTTCGAGACCGCCCGGCCGGGGCCGTGGTTCGACTGCGCGGCGGGGCCGCTGAACACCTCGCGCTGGAACACCGGCATCGACCGGCTCCCGCCGGCCGTCCCCGCCGACCTCTACTACGGCGACAACAACACCCACCAGCCGGCGGAGTGGGCCGGGCTCGTGGACTTCGACCCGCAGGGCGGCCAGGGGCCGATGGGCGGGCCGATCTACCACTACGACCCGGACAACCCGGCGCCCGGCAAGCTGCCCGCGTACTGGGACGGCAAGGCGTTCTTCGCCGAGTTCTCGCAGGACTACCTGGCGGCGTTCACCGTGACGTACCCGGACGGGCCGGTCACCAAGCTGGAGCACTTCCTGCCCAACGCCGAGCTGCGGGACGCCGCGCAGCCCATCACCGACAGCCCGATGGACATCGAGTTCGGGCCGGACGGGTCCCTGTACGTGCTGGAGTACGGCGACGGGTTCTTCCGCGCGAACCCCGACGCCGGGCTCTACCGGATCGACTACACCCCGGACAACAAGACGCCCCAGGCCAGGATGACCATGGACAGGACGTCCAGCGGCCAGGCGCCGCTCACGGTCGCCTTCGACGCGTCGTCGTCCAGGGACACCGAGCCGGGGACGCTGACGTACGAGTGGGACTTCGACGGGAACGGCACGTTCGACGCCACCGGGGCGACGGCCACGCACACCTACACCGAGCTGGGGCAGTACGTGGCGCGGCTGCGCGTCACCGACTCCGGCGGCCGGGCGGGCCTCACCTCGGCCGAGATCACCGTCGGCAACACCGCGCCCGAGGTCAGCGTCCAGACGCCACCGGACGGGGGGTTCTTCGACTGGGGGAACGCGGTGCCGTACAAGATCGCCGTGCATGACGCCGAGGACGGCGACAGCCCGGTGTGCACGCGCATGCAGTGGACGTTCGGCCTCGGGCACGACGTGCACGCCCACCCCGAGACCACCGGCACCGGCTGCACCGGCGCCTGGCCGACGCCCGCGAACGCGCCCGAGCACGGCGAGACGGAGAACATCTACGGCGTGGTCGTCGTGAGCTACCGCGACAACGGCGCCAACGGCATCCCCGGCGCGCTCGGCGAGGCCGCGCTCACCCTCAACCCGAAGCTCGCGCAGGCCGAGCACGCCGACCAGAGCAGCGGCGTGACCAGGACCGCCGACGACGGGGCGTCGGGCAAGTTCAAGATCACCTCGTTCGACGCGGGGGACTGGCTCGCCTACGACCCGGTCAACTTCACCGGCATCACCGGGGTCCAGACCAGGGCCTCGGGCGCGGGGACGCTCTCCCTGCGCTGGAAGTCGCCCACCGCCGCGCCGTTCGCGACGGTGACGATCCCGCCGGGCGACGGCCGGCAGACGATCACCACCGCGCTCGCCGACCCGCCCGCGGGAACCGGCCGGCTGTACGTCACCTCGACCGGCGGCGTGGACGTGGACGCGTTCACCTTCCAGGGCGGGGGCGTCGCCGACACCAGCCCGCCGACCGTCACGGCCACGCTCAACCCGACCTCGCCCGACGGGGCGAACGGCTGGTACACCCGCAACGTCACGCTCACCGTCACCGCGACCGACAACGGCACGGTGGCCAGTCGCCAGTACTCGCTCGACGGCGGCACCACCTGGGCGAACGCCGCCAACCCGGTGACGCTCAGCGCGGAGGGCGCCAAGGAGGTCCGCTACCGGGCCACCGACAACGGCGGCAACGTCTCCCAGATCGGCACGGTCACCGTGAAGATCGACAAATCAGACCCGGCACTGACGGTCACCGGCGTGGAGGCCAAGCCGTACGGCGACTCGGGCACCGTCACCCCGGTCCTGACGGCGACGGACGCGGTCTCGGGGGTGGAGGGCGCCACGGCCAAGCTCGACGGAACCGCGGTTCCCCCGGGCGCGCCCGTACGCCTCTGGACCCTGCCCCTCGGCGACCACTCCCTCGTCGCCACGGCGACGGACCGGGCGGGGCGGACGGTGACGTCGACCGTCACGTTCTCGACCACGACCTCGTACGGTGACGTGCGCGCGCTGATCGCGCACTTCAAGAAGGCGCGCACGGTGACCGCCGCGGGCGCCCGGGAGCTGCTGGAGCAGCTCGACGCGGCGGAGTGGCACGAGAAGCGCGGCAAGCCGGGGCAGGCGATCGACGCGCTGAAGCGCTTCATCAAGGCCGCGGGCAAGCACGCCAACGTCCCCGACTCCGCGTCCCGCACGATCCTGACCCGCGACGCCCAAGCCCTCATCAACCGCCTCACCAACCCGTAACACCCCGCACGGGCAGTGCCCGGCCCCGCCGGTGTTCCGGCCTCCGCACCCGCCGGAGGCCGGAACACCGGTACGACGTGCGGGCCCGCCGGAAGTTCGGGCGCCGGCGCGACGCTTGCGGCGCGTCCTTGGGCGCGGCAGTTTCCGGAGTTCCGGGTTTCCGGCGGGGGCGGGGTGAGGCAGCGGTCAGGCGGGGCCGAGGCTCCAGGCCCGGACGGTACGCTCTCCGCCCGTGTCGGCCACCACCGGGTGGCCGCCTCGTTCGGCCAGTGCCAGCGTGGCGATCGTCCCGCCGGGATCCAGGTCGAGCGCTCCTATGGTGTCGCCGTCGTCCAGGCTCCAGACCCGGGTGACGTACTCGTCGTTCCACGGACCGTGGGCGACGACGGCGATGGGCACCTCTCCCCACCGTCCGGTGACCAGAGCCACGGTGCCCCGGTCGTCCGGGCTCTGGTCGCTGAACTCCCACTTCTTCCTCCGCTTGCCCGTGGCCAGGTCGTACACGCGCAGGGTCGCGTCCAGGTGGGTCGAGACGAGGACGGGCTTGTCCTTGATCTCGCCGCAGGCCAGCCGCTCGATCCCGCCGATCTCCCCGGTGCTGAACGAGTGGGTCATCCGCCCGTTCGACAGCCGCCACACCCGGACCAGCTCTCCGCCGTCGCCCGTGACGAGCACGTCGTCCTTGCCCAGCCGGCCGAACGCCAGCCCTCTGATGCCCTGGAAGTGGTCGGTGATCGTGGGGCCGATCTGCTTGCCGGTGGAGATGTCCCACAGTCGCACGACGCTGCGGAGGTCCTTCATGGAGTCGTACTTCTGCGACACCGCCACCGCCTTGCCCGCGCCCGTGACGGTGACCGCGATGACGGGGTCGCTCACCTTGTGCGAGGCGAGGCTCTCACCGGTCGGGCTCCACAGCCGCATCCGCCCGTCGGTGTGCCCGGAGGCGATCACCGGCGTGCCGCCGACCTCGCCGACGGCCACCTCCGTCGTCGTGGCCCCGCCGTCGCCGAGCCGGGTGGCCGCCTGGCCCAGGCCCCACGTGAACACCGCCCCTTTGGCGGTCCCGCACACGACGGTGCTCCCCGCGGCGGCGAGCGCCGTGATCGCGCCGTCCGCTTTGGGCAGGGGCGCGGACGTCGCGACCTGCGTCCCGAAGGGCTCGGCGGACAGCGTCGGCGTGGGTGTCGGGGTGGGGGAGGGACTTCCGGTGGACGGCTGCTCCGTACGCCGGTCGTCCGGGTCGAGGGATTCGTTCCTCGGGCGCAGGACGGTGAAGGCGGACACCGCGAGGGCGGCCGCCGCCGCGGCCCCGCCGAACACGGCCCGCCGGCTGACCGACCGGCCCCGCCCGGTCTCCGTATCCGCATCCGCCACCGGCCCGGCGGTGGCGCGGGGCCCCGTCTGAACGCCGCCCCGGGCCTCAGGCCCCGTTTGAACGGCGTTCCCGGCAGGGGGTTCCGTCCGGACGGCCGAGGAGCCGGAGTCGGGCCCAGCGCCGGAAGGAGACCACACCCCTGGGCGAGGAGGCGGAGGCCCGGCGTGCGCTGCCCCACCGGTCGGAGGCACCGCCCTCGAAGGAGCCGGACCGGACGGGACCGCTCCAGCGGGCGGCGCCCAGGCGGCGACGGGCTGAGCCGCCCCGGCGGGGCCGGGGACGCGGGCCGTCGGGCCGGCCTGGCGGATGAGTTGCCGGAGCAGGGTCGTCGGGTCCGGGCGGGTGGACGGGTCCTTGGACAGGCATGCCGCGATCGCCCCCAGCAGGTGCGGCGGCACCCCCGTGAGGTCCGGGGTACCGCTCAGGACGCTGTTCACCACCGCCGCCAGCGTCTCCCCCGCGAAAGGCGTGTGCCCGGTGGCCGCGAACACCATCGTCCCCGCCCAGCTGAACACGTCCGACGCGGGCCCCACCCGCTCGCCCCTGAACTGCTCCGGCGACATGTACGCGGGCGTCCCCACCGGCGCCGACGTCCGGGTCGTCGCGTCGAGGGCCTTGGCGATGCCGAAGTCGATGACGATCGGCCCGTCCGGCCCCATCAGCACGTTGCCCGGCTTGAAGTCCCGGTGCACGATCCCCGCCTGGTGGATGGCCGCCAGCGCGGTCAGCGTGGAGATGGCCAGCCGGTCCAAGGCCCCGCCCGACCGCGGCCCCGACTCCCGTACCAGCGTCTGGAGTGTGTCCCCTGGCACGTACTCGCTCACGATGTACGGCCGCTCGTCCGCCATCCCGGCGTCCAGCACCGCGGCCGTGCAGAAGGCGGCCACCCGCCGCGCCGCCTCCACCTCCCGCAGGAAGCTCTTGGTGACGTCCTCCTCGTGGGCGAGGTGCAGGACCTTGACGGCGACCTCGCGCCCGTCGTCGCCGACGCCCCGGTAGACCACGCCCTGTCCACCGGAGCCGAGCACGCCGACGAGCCGGAACGAGCCGATCCGCTCGGGATCGCTCGGCCGGAGCGGGCGCAGGTCCGGCATCCCGCTCCTTCCTCGGGCCAGATCGAGCGATCACACGATAAGGCCGTACGTCCGGATTTACGACATCTTCTCGAAGAAGAACTCGTGCTTCATGAACGACGTGTCATATTCGTGCCCGGGGTACGGCGGGATGAGCTGAGACGCCTGGAACAGCCGCCACCCGTCGCGCAACGCCTCCACCCCCGTCTCGTACGGCGGCTCGTCCCCGTCACCGGCCGTCGGCTCGGTGCGCCCGGTGCCGTCGTAGCGCGACCAGCCCACCACCTGGGCGTCGAGCGCGGAGGTGGCCAAATAGAGAACGAGCACCTGCTGCTTCATGCGACCCTCCCGGGGCGGTTGTTCACGCGAGTCGTCCAGTATTCGACGTCGAACGACGGATCGTTGGTCAGCGCCCGCCACATCCGCACCCGGTTGTGGACCTCCAACCGCCCGGTCGCCTGCTCGTACCAGGGGAAACGCCGGTCCAGCTCGGCCAGGACGGCGGGATCGTCCAGGTCGGAGGTGTCCCAGAGCCGCACCTGCGGCACGGTCGGGTTGAAGCGGATCTTGAACATGTACCTGCGGACGTCGCTGTCGTTGCGCCGCCCGCCGTGCCAGATGCCGTGGTGGAGCAGCATCACGGTCCCGGCGGGGCAGGTGAGCCGGGTCTGGCCGCGCAGGTTCTGGTAGCGGCCGGTGTCGCTCTCGTTGATCCGGCGCAGATGGCTGCCCGGCACCACGAGGGTGCCGCCCATGTCGGCCGTCACCTCGCGCGGGTAGTACATGAGCTGCACGTCGAAGGCGTCCATGCGGGTGTCGATGATGGCGTCGGCGTGCAGCGGCTGGGCGTGGCCGTTGTGCGGCTCGCGGACGTGCACGGCGTGGTGGTCGACGGTCGGGTCGGGGCCGACGAGCGAGTGCAGCGCGCCCGCCACGGCGGGCAGCTCGATCAGGCGGCGGGCGAACGATCCCTCGGGGTAGGCCTGGGTGACCGGAGTGCCGTACGGCGGGCGCGGGATGCCCGCCTCCAGCACGTCGATCGCCTGGTCGTTGAGCTCGTCCGGGACGATCCCGTCGAGCCGCAGATAGCCGGCGGCCACGAATCCGGCGACCTGCGCGGAGGTCAGCAAAGTGGTTCGCATGCCTCGAAGTTAGAACCGGACACCCGCTATGTCGTGGGTTGTAATCATCATCTACTGGTCCATTTTCCCCCGCTGCGGTAGAACAGATCCCTGTGCGGCAGGTGACGATCACGCTCTCCGACCCGCCGGCGGTGGCCGGCGCGGGGGCGGCCGTGCACGGCGTGGTCAGCGCCCACGACGTGTTCCGGCTGCCCGACCTGTGGCAGCTCCACCTGTACGGGTACGCCGCCGAGCTGGTGCTCGACGGCGCCGTGCACGCCATCAAGCCCGGCCACGTCAGCCTGATCCCGCCGGGCGCCGAGGTCCACTACCACTACCGGGGCAGGTCGGAGCACCTGTACGCGCACTTCAGGCTGCCCGGCGGCGACGAGCGGCGGGTCGTGCCCGTCATGCGGGACGCGGGGGACCAGGCGCCGCTCATCGCCGCCTCGCTGCGGCAGGCCATCGCGGCGGTCCCCGACACCAGGGCCAGGGCGTCGGCCGAAGTGTGGACGGTGCTCTGGCGGATCGCGAACCTGCCCGTCGCCGGCAGCGCGCACGCCGTCGTGGCGGCCGCCATGGAGCACATCGACGCGGACCTGGCCGCGCCGCTGACCGTCCCCGGCATCGCCCGCGCCGCCGGGGTGTCGCACAACCACCTCACCCGGCTGTTCCGGGCCCAGACGGGGCGCACGGTGGTCGCGTACATCCGCCGCAGGAGGTTGTCCCGCGCGCTGCACCTGCTGCGCGAGTCGACCCTGGCGATCCCGGCGATCGCGGCGGCGGTGGGCATCCCGGACCTGCAGGCGTTCAACAAGGCCTGCAGACGAGAGCTGGGCGCCTCACCCCGGGCCCTGCGCGCGAGCGGCCCCGACCACGGCGCGGGTAGCCGTCCGCTGCGCGCGAACGGCCTCGACGAGCGGCGCGGCCGAGGTCACCACGGCCGTGGCCAACGGCGACCTCACCCGCAAGATCGACGTGGACGCCCAGGGCGAGATCCTGGCCCTCGTCGG
>NZ_JBSFTC010000381.1:0-9100 GCF_053590415.1 Nonomuraea sp. NPDC003201 | reverse complement strand
CGCCGGCGAGCGGCTGGCCCGGCCCGAGCCGCTGTTCCGCCGCCTCGCCGCGGCCGGAGTGGCTGGTTGACGGAGGTCCGAAGGGAGCCTACGGTGGCGCACACCGACCAGCCGGTATGGAGGCGCCCATGGCCACCGTCCCCACCATTCGCGGCCCTGTAGACGTCGAGGAGCTCGGGCAGACGCTCATGCACGAGCACGTGTTCGTCCTCGCCACCGAGCACCTCGACAACTACGGCAGAGGCGCCTGGTGGGACGAGGAGGCCCGGGTGGCGGACGCGGTCGCCAAGCTGAACGCGGTGGCCGCGAAGGGGGTGCGGACGATCGTCGACCCGACGGTGTGGGGCCTCGGCCGCTACATCCCGCGCATCCAGCGCGTCGCCGAGCAGGTGCCCGGCCTGAACATCGTGGTCGCCACCGGCATCTACTCCTTCGAGGAGCTGCCCCACCAGTACGAGCACCGCGGCCCCGGCCTGTTCATCGACATGCCGGACCCGATGATCGACGACTTCGTCCGCGACCTCACCGAGGGCATCGCCGACACCGGCGTGAAGGCGGCGTTCCTCAAGTGCGTGGTCGAGCAGAAGGGCCTGACGCCCGGTGTCGAGCGCATCTGCCGGGCCGTCGCGCAGGCGCACCTGCGCACCGGCGCGCCGATCACCATCCACACGAACTCCTTCACGCAGAGCGGGCTGATCGCGCTCGACCTGTTCGCCAAGGAGGGCGTCGACCTGGCGAAGGTGGTCGTCGGGCACGCGGGCGACAGCAACGACCTCGACTACCTCATGCGCCTGGCCGACACGGGCGCGACGCTGGGGATGGACCGGTTCGGGCTGGATCCGTACAATCCGACCGCGCAGCGGGTGGCCACGGTCGCGCAGCTGTGCGGGCGCGGATACGCCGATCGCATGGTCCTCAGCCACGACACGGCGTGCTTCATGGACTACTTCGGCGGCGCCTGGGACGAGGCCCGCTCAACGCTCGCGCCGAACTGGCGCTACGATCACATCCACGACGACGTCTTGGCCGCACTGCTGGACTCGGGTGTGACCGACGACCAGATTGAGCAGATGCTGGTGTACAACCCGAAGACCTACTTCTCGTAAAGTAGGTGGATCGGGCAAGCAATGCAGGTAGGTGGAGCTGGGTGACTTCGGAGCAGGCCTTGTCGATAAGCCTCGGGCTCCAGGGACCCTGTGTCATCGCGCGACTGACGGGGGACTTCGACTTCGGGTCTGCCGCCGAGGTCCGTGACCGTGTCACCAAGGCCCTCGATCTCACCCAGCCCCCGATGCTGGTCATCGACATGCAGGCGGTCAGCGTCTGTGACTCCTCCGGCCTGTCCGTGCTGGTCTACCTGCACAAGGCCGTCACCGCCTCGGGCGGCCGGCTGCTGCTGGCGGGGCTGAACGGCCGGTGCAAGCACCTGTTCGCGATCACCGCGCTCGACAAGTTCTTCGACATCCGCACCACGGCCGAGCTGGCCATCGCCGAGCTCAACGAGCCCGGGAGCTTCACCGCGTAGGCCGCTGGCCTTGTGGGAGAACGGATAACCGTTTCGTATCGGATCTTCTTTGCCGGCGGCTTCTCCACCAAGATCCGGAACATCTCGTACAGGTACTACCGCTGAGCGGCCGCCAGGGGCCGGACCGACCCCCGGCTGAGCCCCTGGCTCACGCGGTGACGAGGAGTGCCACCCCGATCAGCACCGCGACCGGAACGAGCCACATCACGGCCTCGACAGCGAACTCCTTGTACATCGCGCAAATCTCCTAACAACGGCTCGAGTACGTCACTGCGCAGCATAGCGGCCCGGGCCGCCTGCTCGATCCGGATCAGGCCGTGACGGCGCCGTCCGAGGCGGAGGCCACCGTCGCCATGTACTTGGACAGCACCCCCCGCTCGACCTCTCTCTCGGGCCGCTTCCACGAGGCGCGACGCAGCTCCAGCTCCTCCTCCGGCACCACCAGCTCGATCGTCCCCGCCGCGCTGTCGATGACCACCGTGTCACCGTCGCGCACCAGCGCGATCGGCCCGCCGTGGTACGCCTCCGGCGCCACGTGCCCGACGACGCGCCCGTGCGAGACCCCGCTGAAGCGCCCGTCGGTGACCAGCGCCACCGAGGCGCCGAGGCCGCGGCCGACGAGCGGGCCCGTGATCGAGAGCATCTCCTGCATGCCGGGACCGCCCGCGGGGCCCTCGTAACGCAGGACGATGACGTCGCCCGGCACGATGTGACCCTCCTGGATGGCGACGTAGCAGTCGTGCTCCGAGTCGAACACCTTGGCCGGGCCCTCGTGGCGGAAGTCGTCCTTGCCGCCCAGCTTGAGCACGCAGCCGTCGGGCGCGAGCGAGCCCCGCAGGATGGCCAGCGCGCCACGCGGCTTGAACGGCTCGGCCACGCTCGCCACCACCTCCTGCCCCGGTGTCTCCTCGGCGTCGGCCGCGACCTCCGCCAGCGTGCGGCCGTCCACCAGCGTGGCGTTCTCGCGCAGCAGCCCGGCCTCCAGCAGGCGGCGCACCACCAGCGAGGTGCCGCCGGCCCGCCACAGGTCCAGGGCCGTGTGGTCGCCGCCGCTCGGCTTGAGCCCCGTGATGATCGGGACCCGGCGGCAGACCTCGCCGATCTCGTCGATGCGCAGCGGCAGCCCCGCCTCGCGGGCGATGGCCAGCAGGTGCAGGACGGCGTTGGTGGAGCCGCCCATGGCGGCGACCGAGACGATCGCGTTGTGCAGGGCGTCCGCGGTCAGCACCCGCGACGGGCGGGCGTCGCGGGCCAGCGCCTCCATGGCGATCTCGCCGACCCGCCGGGCCGCGGCGTTCTTCTCCTCCGCCACCGCCGGGATGTCACCCACCCCGAACGGCGCCAGGCCGAGGAAGTCGGCGACGCTGCCCATGGTGTTGGCGGTGTACTGGGCGGCGCAGGTGCCGGCGCCCGGGCAGGCGTGCTTGGCCAGGTCGTCCAGGTCCGCCTGGTCGAGGCGGCCGACGGCGCGCTCGCCGAGGGCCTCCCACATGTCCTGGATCGTGACGTCGCGCCCGCGCCACCTGCCGGGCATCATCGTGCCGCTGTAGAGGACGACGGCGGGCACGTCCAGGCGGGCGAGCGCCATGATCCCGGCCGGCACGGTCTTGTCGCAGCCCACGATGACCACCAGCGCGTCGAAGCCGTGCGCGCGGCCCATGAGCTCGATCGAGTCGGCGATGACCTCGCGGCTGACCAGCGACGTGCGCATGCCGGGGGTGTGCATCGTGAGGTTGTCGGAGACCGCGATGGTGTTGAACTCCATCGGCGTGCCGCCCGCCGCGCGCACCCCCTCGGCCACGTGGGCGGCCAGCTCACGGTGGGTGAGGTTACACGGCATCGTGCCGGTCCAGGTGGAGGCGATGCCGACCACCGGGCGGCGCATGTCCTCCTCCGACCAGCCCATGGCGTACAAGTGGGAGCGGGCCGGTGCGCGGTCGGGGTCGTCGGCGATGCTCAAGGCGCTGCCCTTCGTCGTGCGGGTCGTTACGCCTCCATGATCTCGCGCTCACTGTTCGCGCATGCGCCAGGGTGACCCGTACTCCACCAGGAGGTCCAGGAACGGGCCCGGCTCGAACGCCTCGGGCCCCAGCACGCCCGTGCCCTTCCAGACCCCGTTCGCCATCAGTTCCAGGGCGACGACGGGGTTCACGGCGGTCTGCCAGACCACGGCCTGGGAGCCGTACTCGCGCATCGACCACTGGTTGTCCACCACGTGGTAGAGGTACACCTCGCGGGGCCGCCCGTCCTTGACGCCCTTCACCCAGGTCCCCGCGCAGGTCTTTCCCCGCATGCGGTCGCCGAGGCCCGCCGGGTCGGGCAGCACGGCGGCCACCACGTCGCGCGGCGACACCCTGGCGGTGCCGTCGTCGGTCCGGACCGCGACCGGTTCGGTGCGGTCCACGCCGAGCGCGTGCAGGGTCTTGAGCTTGCCGATGAAGTCCTCGCCGAGCCCGTACTTGAAGGTGACCCGCTGTGCCGGGATCCACCGGGGGACCAGCATGACCTCTTCGTGCTCGACGTTGACGCACTCCACGGGGCCGATCCCGTCGGGGAAGTCGAAGATCTCGGGCTCGCTGAACGGCTCGGTGGTGTACCAGCCGCGGTCCTTCTCGTAGATGACCGGCGGGTTGAGGCACTCCTCGATGGTGGTCCAGATGCTGAACGACGGGGCGAACTCGTAGCCGTCGACGGTCAGGTTGGCGCCGTCCCTGATGCCGATCTCCTCGATCTCGTCGAAGAGCTCGTCGGCGGCGTAGCGGGCGAACACGTCGGCCAGGCCGGGCTCCACGCCCATGCCGACCAGCGCCAGCCGGCCCTGCGCGGCCCACTCGGCGGCGCGGGCGAACTGGTCGTCGCCCAGCTTGACCCCCACCTCCTCGTACGGGCGGTCGGGGTGCGGCCTGGACATCGACATGGCCATGTCGAGGTAGTCGGCGTCGGCCGCGAGGGCCGCGTCGAACAGCGGCAACACGAATCGGGGGTCGGTGGCGTTCAGGAGGACGTCGCACCGGTGCTCTTTCAGCAGCGCGGTGACCGCGGCCCGGTCGGCCGCGTCGATCTTGACAGGGGTGAACCGGTCCGCCTGCTCGCCCAGCGCGGCGACGGCGGCCTTGGCGCGGGGGAGATCGTAGTCGGCGACCACCATGTGGTCGAGAAAAGGGCGGCGGGCGGCGATCCGGGTGATGGCGGTTCCCACACCGCCGGCTCCAACGAGAAGGATACGCATGACGATAAGTCCCCTTTTAATGCTGTTTTGGGGGGTGTGTCGAGAATTTAACTTGGGTAGGCTCGTCAACGTCAATGGCGTTGGCATAAGGAGGCCGTACTCGTGGCCAAGCGAGTGGTGCCGGAGGCGGCGCGCAGGCGGCGCCGCCCCACCAAACACGGGCAGGTCCTCACCCATCAGCTCATCGTGGAGACCTCGCTCCGCATGCTCCGCGAGCACGGGGCCGCGGGGCTGTCCGCCCGCCGCCTGGGCCTGGCTCTGGGCGCGGACGCCAGCACGGTCTACCGCTATTTCCGCGGCATGGACGATCTGGTGCTGGCGATCGCGGACGAGCTGTTCGGCACGGCGATGGCCGACTGGCGGCCCACCGGCGACTGGCGCGCCGACCTGCGTGAGCTGGGCCTGCGCATCCACCACGCGTACCTGGCGCACCCGCAGGCCGCGGTGCTGACCGCCAGCCGGGTCACCGGCCGGCCGAACGAGGTGGCCGGGGACGAGACCATCATCGGCATCCTGCGTGGAGCCGGGTTCGCGGACGGGGACGCGGTGCGGATCTATCACGCGTTCATCGACCAGAGCCTGGCCTTCGCCATCCTCGACGCCGCCACGCTGGCCCTGCCGAAGGCGGCGCGGGAGGCGGACGAGGAGGTGTGGCAGGCCACGTACGCGCGGCTGCCCGCCCGTACGCACCCGAACATCGCCGCGACGGCGCCGCTGCTGGTGGCCGAGATGAACGACAGCGCCTACCCCACGGCCCTCGACATGCTGCTGTCCAGCGCGTCCGCGCAGCTCAGGTGAGCAGGGCCCGGATCTGCTCGGTGTCGCCGTCCCGGGCTCGGTTCAGGTGAGCAGGGCCCGGATCTGCTCGGTGCCGCCGTTCCGAAGCCAGGTGCGGAAGTCCAGGAGACTGGGGTGGAGTTCGCGCAACGCCGCGATGTCGGCGCGCCACAGTCCGCGCTCGTCCGCGAAGGCGCGTTCGGCGTCCGGGCCGAGCCCGAGAGAGCCGACGGGCAACTGCCGGTAGGTGATCTCGCGCCCGAGGCTCCGGCTGATCAGCTCCACCGTCCGCCTGGGGGTCAGCTCATCCCCGGCGATCTCGATCGCCTGCCCGAGGTAGTCCTGCGGATGGGAGAAGGCGAGGCGGGCGAAGACGCCGATGTCGGCGGCGGCGATGAGCTGCACCGGCGTGTCCGGGCCGAAGAGGTGCCTGAGCTCACCGTCGGCGATCCCGCCGAGGGGCAGGCCGGGAATGGTGTGGTTCTCCATGAACCGGACCGGCCGCAGGATCGTCGCGGGCAGGCCGGACGCGCGTAGGTGCTGCTCGATCTGCCACTTGCTGTCCCAGTAGGGCAGGCCGGCGCCCCGGTCGGCGCCGCCGACCGAGGTGAACACGAAGTGGGAGCTTCCGGCCGCGGCGGCGGTGTCGACGAGGGCGCGGCCGCGGCGGATCTCCCGGTCGAGGTCGTCGTCGGGCGTGACGCCGAAGACGCCGTACGCGCCGGCCGCCGCCTCGGCGAGCGAGCCGGTGTCGTCGAGGTCTCCGACGCGTAGCTCGGCGCCCTTCGCCTTCAGCGCCTGGGCCGCTGGGGCGTCCGGGTCGCGGACGAGGGCGCGTACCGGCCAGCCGGAGGCCAGCAGCTGGGCGGCGGTGGCGCCGCCTTGGCGTCCGGTGGCGCCGGTCACCAGGACGGGCTTGTCGATGAGGTTCACCAGGGCTCCCAACGGTAAAGTGAGACGGTCTCAAGAAATATATTGAGATAGTCTCAAGTTAAGCAACCTGGGAGTGTCCATGACGACCACCGGCCCAGCGCCCCGGCGCCGGATGCGCGCCGACGCGCGCCGCAACTACGAACGGCTGCTCGCCGAAGCGGCGGCGGCGTTCGCCGAGCACGGGGTGGAGTCCTCGCTGGAGGACGTCGCGCGGCGCGCGGGGGTGGCGAACGGCACGCTCTACAGCCACTTTCCCACCCGGCAGGCGCTTCTCGAGGCTCTGCTGCGCGACCGCATGGAAGCCCTGGCCGGCACGGCCCGCGACCTCCTCGACCACTCGGACGCCCACGAGGCGCTGATCACCTGGGCGCGCGCGGGGATCGCGCATGCGGCGATGTATCGGGGGCTGGCCACTTCGCTCATGCGCAGCATCGAGGACGAGACCTCGGAGCTGCACGCCGCCTGCCAGGCCGTGCTGACCGCCGGCGAACGGCTGCTCGAACGCGCGCAGGGGGCCGGCGCCGTACGCCCCGACGCGACCGCCTCGGACTTCTACACCTTGATCAACGCGCTGGCGTGGGCGGGCGAGCAGACGACGCCCGAGCAGGGGGAGCGGCTGCTGGCCTTCGCCATCGACGGGCTACGGCCCTCAGCGCGGCCGTAGCCGGGGGTCACCCCCAAAGCTGTGCATCGTCCCGCACGCCGACCGGCCGGGCCCGGCCGGCGCCCGACGACACTGCTGCCATGGACACGCGGCGGCCGCATCCGGATATGGCGGCGCACTCGTGGGCGTACCGGAACGCCGGTGTTCCTCTGGAGGGGCACTGGAACGCCGGCGAACCTCTGGAGGGCGCCGGAACGCCCGCACACCTCTGGGAGGTGTCGGAACGCCGGCGAACCTCTGGGGGCACCCGGCACGCCGGTGTCAGAGGCGGTTTTTGGCGATGCGCTTGCCGAGGCTCGCCAAGGACTCGTCGGCCATGAGGGCGGGCAGCCGCGGCGCGTCCGCCTCGACCTGGGCGAGCACCGCGGGATGCGCTCCGCAGAATCGGCTCCAGGCCCGCACCACTTCCGGCATCGCCGCGATCCCCGCCTCCGACAGGATGGCCTCCCTGGGCAACCAGGACGTCAGGAACTGGGCGACCCGTGCTGGGCTCCACCACAGAGGACGATCGCCCACGAACTCGGCAAGCTTCTCGAACGCCTCCCGCGCCCCCGGCAGATCCGGCAGCTCGCGGAACCGGCTCACGGTGTCGTCGGGCGCCGGGCGTACGAGATCGGGCACCGCGCGGGCCCTGGAGAGCGCGACCGGCCGCACGGCGGGCAGCGTGTCGGCGACCAGCGCCCCCATGATCCGGTCACCCAGCTCGAACGCGTCCAGCACCCGCCCCGCGACCGCCCCCGGTTCCTCGGCCCGCAGGTCCAGGTCGTCGAGGAACTTCACCTCCTCGACCACCGCGTCCACCGCCAGACCGCCGTTCACCTGGTCGATGGCGACGACGAGGAGGTGCGGCTCCTTGCCGTTCTCGTATCGGAAGGACAGGGCCGCGAGGGCCTGCTCACCGTATGGGTCCGCCTTGCCGTACCAGCCGCCCTCGCACGTCACCCGCCCCATCCGCCGCACCCACCCGGGCAGCGTCTCCACGACGCCGTCAGCGGCCCTCACGTACACGCTCGCCGCCGCCTGGGCCTGAGAGCCCGCCCCTTCCTGAGCACCTGCTCCGGACTCCGGGCCCACATCGGCCACAGGACCTTCGCCGGCCTCCGGGCGTGCGTCGGCGGCCGGGTCGACCGCCGCCAGGGCCGCAAGCGCGAGCCGCGCCTCCGTGCTGCCGTCCTCAGCCAGTTGCCGCAGGAAGGGCCCCACCTGGTCCGGCTCGAGATGGGCGGCGAGCCGCGCCGCCCACAGCTCGGTCCTCAGCGGCGAGCACCATCGGAGGAGGTCGCGGGCCTGGGCGATCGTTGTGGTGAAGGCTGTCGTGCTCACACTTCGACCGTATCGCCCCGGCCGGCCCTCAGCGCGCGTCGGCACACTGCCCGGTCGCCCGGCCCAGGTCATCGACGCAAGCCGCACACGGCACCTCCACGCAAACGGCCCAGGTGACCGCATCAGCGGTCCGTGTGCGGGTGCGTCCCGCGCAGGCGGTAACCGGATTCAGCGGTCCGTGTGCGGGTGCGTCCCGCGCAGGCGGTATCCGGCGGGTGTGCGCGAGGCGGCCCTTACGCGCGGGTGGTGTCGGGTGGTGTGTGTGCGGTGGTGTGTCGGCTGTGCCGACGGGTGGGCGGTGGGGTGGAGCGCCCGTGATCCCTTGCGCGGGTGGTGTCGGGTGGTGGGTGTGTGCAGTGCTGTATCGGCTGCGTCGGGGGGAGGGCGGTGGGGTGGGACGCGATGGCCCCTCGCGCGGAGTGGTTCCGCGGAGGGGCCGGTGGGTTGGTGGTGGGTTAGTCGGTGAGGCCCGCCTTGCGGAGGGCTTCGGCCATGGCGCCGGAGGGGGCCGGGCGGTCCTGGCGGCGCTGGCCGCCGCGCTGGCCGTCTCCGCGACCGCGCTGGTCGCCTCCGCCGCCTCCGCCGCGTCGGCCGCCGTCCCCACGGCCGCCGTCTCCCCGGCCGCGCTGGTCGTCGCCGCGGCCCTGGG
>NZ_JBSFTC010000380.1:0-9149 GCF_053590415.1 Nonomuraea sp. NPDC003201 | reverse complement strand
TGGTCACCCAGACCATCCACGTGGGCGACTGCGAGCTGCTCGAACGCTACATGGACCACAATCCGCGCTGGGCACCGGCGAGATCAGGGCGCTGGCCGCCAGCCGCGCGCCCGGACCCGGCGGCAGGCCGCCCGCCGACCGGTTCGGCTTCCAGCAGGGCACCACGGCGATGGTGTACACGCTGACGGCCGCGCTGGAGAGCGGCATGCGCTACGACGACGGCTTCCCTTACCTCAGCCAGTATCGGGCGGCGAACTACCACGCGTTCAAGAACTGCAAAGGTCAGAACGTCGCCGAGCCGTCGTTCTCGATCCTCAACAGGCAGAGCGACCACGGCGCGTTCACGACCCTGCGCTCGGGCACCCGGACCGCCGAGAACACGTTCTTCATGAAGCTGACGGAGAAGGTCGGTCTCTGCGAAAGCGTGCAGGTGGCCAAGCGCCTCGGGCTCAAGCGGGCCGACGGCCTGCCGTTCCAGGAATTCGAGACGTTCTCGTTGGGGATCAACGAGGTGGACCCGGTCTCGCTCGCCGGCTCGTACGCCACCCTCGCGGCGCACGGCAGGCGGTGCGAGCCGCGGCTGGTCACGGAGGTGCGCGGCGGCTCAGGCGTCGTACGTTCCTTCCCGGCGCGGTGCCAGGAGGCGCTGGAGCCCGCGGTCGCCGACGCGGTGACCGGCGTGCTGGCGGAGGCGCTGGCCAAGGGCCCGCTCAAGGGGCTCGGCCGGGACGCGGCGGGCATGGAGGGCACCGCTGACGCGTTCTCCACCGCCTGGTACGCCGGTTACACCCCCGACCTGGCCTCCGCCGTCGCGCTCGGCGACCCGCGCGGCGCGGTCGCGCACAAGCTGTCGGACATCACCGTCGGCGGCCGTCGCTACCGGCACGTCGAGGGCACGTCGATCCCCGGCCCGATCTGGAAGTCCTCGATGACGGAGGCGCTGGCCGGCAGCGCGGGGACGGCGTTCGCGAAGCCGGACCTGGCGCGCTTCGGCGGCTGCCGCGACCACTGCGCCCCGTAACCGCTCCGGCTCCCCGCCTCAGGCGGGGTGGTCGAGGAGTGACTCCAGCTCGGCGACCGCGTGGGCGCGGTGGATGTCGAGGGTCGTCACCACCTCGTCGGCGGCGAGGCGGCGCAGGGCGTCGAGGGTGGCGCGGTGCTCCTTGACGACCCGCTCCCGGTTGCCCGCGTCGCCGTAGTACATCGACCGGTAGGCGTCCGTGGTGTCCCACAGGGTCCTGATCAGGCGGACCAGCCGGGGCATGCCCGCGCAGTCGAACAGCGTCATGTGGAACAGCCGGTTGGCCGTCGCCATGGCCAGCACGTCGCCCGCCGCGGCGGCCCGCTCGACCTCCTCCTGGGCCGACTCCAGCCGGGAGAGGTCGTCGTCCGTGAGCCGCTCGACGGCCCGCCGGACGGCCTCCTCCTCCAGCAGCTCGCGGATGCGGTAGACCTCGCGCAGGTCGTCGAGCGAGAGCATGACGACGCAGTAGCCCTTGTGCGCCTTGTAGGTGACCAGGCCCTCGCCTTCGAGCGTCTTGAGCGCCTCACGCAGGGGGACGCGGCTGACCTGCAGCTCCTCGGCCAGCGCGTCCTGCCGGATGGGGGCGCCGGGGCGCAGGCGCCCGGTGGTGATGGCAAGGCGGAGCTCGCCCAGCACGAACTGCTGGGCCGTCGGCGGCCTGCGTCGTGCCTCGTCCGAACTCATCGCCCCAATATCTCACGAACCCATTCCTCGTCCTCCCCCAGCCGGGGCGGCCGGTGGCGGTAGGAGGGCGGGGTGGCGCTGAGCCGCAGCGGGTTGGCGACCTGGCCGACCCCGTCGAGCTGAACGGAGGGCTCCAGGCCGAGGTCGTCGGCCAGGGCGAAGGCGGCGGCCAGGTCGTTGATCGGGCCGCAGGGCACCCCGGCGGCGGTGAGCGTCTCGAACCACTCGTCGGCCGTACGGGCGGCCAGCGCCGCGTTGAGCTCGGCGACGAGCCCGACGCGACCGGCGACCCGGTCCGCGTTGGTGGCGTAGCGGGGGTCCCCGGCGAGGTCCGGGCGGTCCAGCGCCCCGCAGAGGGCCTGGAACTGGCGGTCGTTGCCGGCCGCGATCACGATCGGGCGGTCGGCGGCCTCGAAGACCTCGTACGGGACGATGCTGGGATGCCGGTTGCCCATCGCCTGGGGGACCACTCCGGCGGCGGCGTAGGCGGAGGCGTGGTTGGTGAGCGCCGACAGGAGGGACGACAGCAGCGAGACCTCGACGTGCTGCCCCTCGCCGGTGCTGTCGCGGTGGCGGAGCGCGGCCAGGATGCCCAGCCCGGCGTGCAGGCCGGTGATCACGTCCACCAGCGCCACGCCTGCCTTCGTCCCGGGCCCGCCGGGCTCGCCCGTGACGCTCATCAGCCCGCCCACCGCCTGCGCGATCAGGTCGTAGCCGGGCAGCCCGGCACCGGGTCCCGACCCGAACCCGGTGATCGAGCAGTACACCAGCCCGGGGTTGAGCTCGCGCAGCGAGGCGTAGCCGAGCCCGAGCCGGTCCATCGTGCCGGGCCGGAAGTTCTCGACCACCACGTCCGCCCGGGCGGCCAGGGCCCGCGCGACCTCGATGTCCGCGCGCAGGTCGAGGGCGATCGAGCGCTTGTTGCGGTTGACGCCGAGGAAGTACGTGGCCTCGCCGTCGGGCGCGTACGGCGGCCCCCAGGCGCGGGTGTCGTCCCCCGCGCCCGGCCGCTCCACCTTGACCACCTCGGCGCCCAGATCGGCCAGCAGCATCGTGGCGTACGGCCCCGCCAGCACCCGGCTGAAGTCCGCCACCAGCAACCCCGACAGCGCACTGCTCACGCGCCCTCCTTCGTCGGTCGCGTGCGCAAACTGCTGTGTCCAATTGTTCGCTCGCTACGCTCGCTCACGCCGGCGCCCCGAGGTAGACGGTCATCGTGTGGGTGAAGAACTCGCGGGCCGCCCGCCCCTGCTCCTTGGGCCCGAACCCGCTCTGCTTGACCCCGCCGAACGGCACGTACGGGAAGGTCCCGGCCGACTCGGAGTTGATGTGCAGCACGCCGACGTCCAGCCGATCGACCGCCTGCAGAGCCACCCCCAGGTCCCTGGTGAAGATGGCCGCCGACAGGCCGTGGTCGCTGAGGTTGGCCAGCCCCAGCGCCTCCTCGGTCCCCGACGCCCGCACCACGCCCACCACGGGCCCGAACAGCTCGGTACGCCAGAAGTCCACCCCGGTCCCCGGCAGGTCGAGCACGGTCGGCGGCACGAACCAGCCCTCGCCGTCGTACGGGGAGGAGCCCGCCAGCGGCTTGGCCCCCTCGTCCACGGCCCGCGCGACCCCGGACGTCACCCGGTCCCGGGCGGCCGAGCTGACCAGCGGGCCCATCTCGACGCCGGGCGACAGGGGGTCGCCGACCACGAGGCGCGCGGCCCGTTCGGCCACCCGCTCCAGCAGCTCGTCCGCGACCGGGGAGGCCACGATGAGCCGCGAGGTGGCCGTGCACTTCTGGCCCGTGGAGCGGAACGCGCCCAGGCAGACCTGCTCGGCCGCGTGGTCGAGGTCGGCGTCGGCGAGCACGACGGAGGCGTTCTTGCCGCCCATCTCCGTCTGCACCGGCTTGCCCAGCTCGCCGCAGCGCGCGATCACGGCCCGCCCGACCGCGGTGGAGCCGGTGAACGAGATCGCGTCCACGCCGGGGTGGTCCACGATGGCCGAGCCGGCCTCGGCCTCGCCGTACACGAGGTTGAGCACGCCGTCCGGCAGCCCCGCCGAGGTCAGCGCCTGCGCCAGCCGGTAGGCCAGCAGCGGCACCAGCGACGACGGCTTCCACACGACGGTGTTGCCGTAGCTGAGCGCGGGTGCGATCTTCCAGGCGGGGATGACGATCGGGAAGTTGAACGGCGTGATCAGCCCGGCCACGCCGATCGGCTTGCGGACCACGAGGACGTTCTCGCCGGGCCTCGGGGAGGCGAAGATCTCGCCGCTCTCCCGGTCGGCCTCGCCCGCGTAGTAGCGCAGGATCCGGGCCGAGCCGCGTACCTCGGCGACCGCCTCGGGCAGCGTCTTGCCCTCCTCGCGGGCCAGCTCGGCGCCCCACTCGTCGGCGGCGGCGTCCACCAGGTCGGCGGCGGCCACGAGCACCGCCGCGCGGGCGTGGTGCGGCGTCGCCGCCCACCCCGGCGCCGCCGCACGGGCCGCGCCGACGGCCCGCTCCACCTCGGCCGCGGAGGCGAACCGCCCCCGCGCGACCACTTCGCTGGGCCGGGCCGGGTTGGTGTCGGCGAACTCCTCGCCGTCGCCCTCGACCCAGCGGCCGCCGATGAGATTCAGAAGGTCCATGGTCAACGAACCCTAACTGTGCCATATTGGATTTTCAATATTGGATCCAAAATACGGAGGCCATCCGATGATCACCCCGACCGCGCTCTTCGCCATCGACACGCTGCTCACCGAGGAGGAGCGCGAGATCAGGACCACGGTCAGGCGCGTCTGCGACCGGGAGATCCGCCCGCACGTCGCGGAGTGGTTCGAGACCGGCGAGCTGCCGGCCCGCGAGCTGGCCCGCACGCTCGGCTCGCTGGGCGTGCTCGGCATGCACCTGGAGGGGTACGGCTGCGCGGGCATGGGCGCGGTCTCGTACGGGCTGGCCTGCCTGGAGCTGGAGGCGGCCGACTCCGGGCTGCGCAGCCTGGTGTCGGTGCAGGGCTCCCTCGCGATGTACGCCATCTGGAAGTACGGCAGCGAGGAGCAGAAGCAGGAGTGGCTGCCCGCGATGGCGGCCGGCGAGCGCATCGGCTGCTTCGGCCTGACCGAGCCCGACTTCGGCTCCGACCCGGCGGGCATGCGGACCACGGCCAAGCGCGAGGGCGGCGACTGGGTGCTGAACGGCACCAAGATGTGGATCACCAACGGCTCGGTCTCGGACGTGGCGGTGGTGTGGGCGCGTACGGACGAGGGTGTCAGGGGCTTCCTGGTCCCGGCGGGCACCCCGGGCTTCACCGTGAACGACGTCAAGCACAAGATCTCGCTGCGCGCGAGCGTGACGAGCGAGCTGGTGCTCGACGGGGTGCGCCTGCCGGACGCGGCCATGCTGCCCGGCGCGCGGGGCCTGTCGGGGCCGCTCGGCTGCCTGAACGAGGCGCGGTTCGGGATCGTGTTCGGGGCGATGGGGGCGGCGCTCGACTGCCTGGAGACGGCCATCGCGTACGCCGGCGACCGCGAGGTGTTCGCCAGGCCGCTGGCCTCGTTCCAGCTCACCCAGGAGAAGCTCGCCGACATGGCGCTGGAGCTGGGCAAGGGCCTGCTGCTCGCCGTGCACCTGGGCCGGCTGAAGGAGGCCGGGACGATCACCCCCGAGCAGGTGAGCGCCGGCAAGCTGAACAACGTGCGCGAGGCCCTGGAGATCGCCAGGAAGTGCCGCACGCTGCTCGGAGCGAGCGGCATCACCCTCGAATACCCGGTGATCAGGCACTCCGTGAACCTCGAGTCGGTGCTGACCTACGAGGGCACGTCCGAGATCCACTCGCTGGTCCTGGGCAAGGCGCTCACCGGGATCGCCGCGTTCCACTGATCAGAACGTCTGCCAGGTCGCCTCGGTGACCTGGCACGGCCCGCCCTGGTGCACCCGCAGCCGCGCGGCGACGAGGTCCAGCGCGATGGTCGCGACGGTCTCCCACCGCTGGTTGATCGGCAGCGTCTGGTCCGGGTGGGCGCAGACGGGCGCGTCCTCGGGGCCGTGGCTGAGCATGGCCAGCGCCCGCTTGGTGTGGTCGTCGCTGCTCAGGCCCTCGGTGTTGGCCCTCAGGTGCTGGAACCTGGCGTACGTGCTGGGCCGGTCGGTGGAATGCCGCTCGTCCTTGGCCAGCGCGGGGTCGAGGAAGTGGTTGCAGTGCTGCAGCACGCCGTCGGGCTCCGGCGGTATGACCGCGACGCCGGCCGGGGAGATCTCGATCGAGGCCGCGTCCGACGAGGTCACGGCCGTGATGACGGTCGAGGCGGAGACGGTGGCCGAGCGCGCGATGTCGGCGGCCTCCTCCACCGTGGTGGCCTCGTCCAGGATCCTGCGGGCGATCAGGTGGACGGGCACGCCGAGGTCGGCCGTGTCGGAGTCGTGGCGCAGGATGTTGAAGTGGATGCCGAGCCCGCCCGTGTTCACCCCGATCTTGGCCAGCGCCCCGGCCTCGGTGAACGTGCGCACGACGTGCCCCGGACGCGGCTCCAGCTCCCAGAGCATGGGCGCGTCGCGCAGGTGGTCGTGCCAGTCCCACGTCTGCACCGTGCGCGGCGCCTCCCCCGCCCCGGGCAGCACGACGGAGGTGGAGCACTCCCCCTCGCCGGTCGCGTCGATGGCGGCCAGGATCTCCGTGCGCGCGTTGACGACGGCGACCTGCCAGGGCTCCAGACCGGCGCCGCCCGCGATCCCCGCGATCTCCTCCGCCAGGTGCGGCGCCCAGTCGGCGGTGCGCTCCAGGGCCACCTCGCCCCACGTACGGACCTGCGTCGCGGTGGCGCCCGCGACGGTGAACAGGTCGGTGTAGCCGGAGAGGTTGGCACGGATCGCCTTGCTCCGGTGCGTGCCGAGTTCTTTGCCGCGGGCTCGGGGGTCAATCTGCGTCGACGTGAAGCTGGGGAAAGTCATGAACCATCCATCAGGTCGGCGAGCCTGGGGTTCTCGGCCGCGAACGAGGCGCGGACGCGCGCGTACCGCTCGGCGTCGATGTCCTGGCTCAGTTTGAACATGCTCTTCTCGGTATGCACATGCACCCGAAAAGCCACTACCCCCGGCAGGAGCGCGGCGAACCTCTCCCTGGACGCCGGGGTCGGCTCCCAGGAGGGTGAGCGGAGCGACTCCAGTGCCGTGACGGTGCGCTCCACCACGTCGAGCGCGTCGTCGAGCAGTTCCACCCGTCCCGTCACGTGCACGGCCGCGTAGTCCCAGGTCGGGACGGCCGGGTCGGTCGCGTACACGGTGGGCGAGACGTACCCGTGCGCGCTGGAGAAGACCACGAGCACCTCGGGCGAGGACTCGAATGAGCGCCAGTGGGGGTTGGCGCGGGCCATGTGGCCGAGCAGCGCGCCGCCTTCGAGGGCTCCGCCGTCGAGGATGACGGGGACGTGCGTGGCGACCGGCACGCCGTCCACCGTGCTGACGACCAGGGCGAACGGGTTCCGCCTGACCAGCTCGACCGCCTGGGCCGGGTCCTTGGCGGCGTAACGAGGGAAGATGTGCATCGGGCTACTCCACCGCGCTCAGGATCGCGTCCCAGGCGAGCTCCGACGCGAGCGTCCCGAGGCCGGTGGGCTTGACGCTCACCAGGTCCACCTCGTCCGTGGTCATCGCGAACAGCACGTCGCCGTCGTTCATGGTGTGGAACGGCTGGATGCCGCGGTGCATGGAGCTGTGCACCTGGCGGCCCACCTGGAGCAGCTCGACGTCGGTCAGCTTCACGTTCGTCACCATGACGGTCAGCGTGGTGTTGCCCATGACGGCCGGGGCCGGGTCGCCGACCATCGCGGCGTAGTCGGCGCCGGGGTGGCGGCGGGCGCCGTCCTCGGCGTGGTAGTTGCCGCGCACGATCCCGCCCTGCCGGTCGACGACCGCGCCGACGGCGTTGACCACGGTCGCCACCAGCACCTTGGCCTCGCCGAACGTGCCGAACGCGGCCCCCTGGCCGGCGAACTCCGCCCGGCCGAAGTCCACCTTGCCGGCGCTCGCCGTGCGGCCCGCGCCGCACCGGCCCACCGGGAACTCGCCTTCGACGGCGTTGCGGAGCGCGGCCCGGCCCAGCTCGCCGTCCGGGTAGACGGCGGTCTCCCTGGCCGAGAAGTCGTAGATCACCGCGCCGGACACGAGCTGGAGGTCGTCCCATCGGGTCCGGTTGTCCCTGCGGGCCAGCAGCTCGTCGCTCACGCCCGCGGCGGCGGCCAGACCGTACACCGAGCCGCCGGCGAAGCAGATGGCGTGGTTGTAGTCGTACCCGCCGCTCAAGCCGACCGCGCCGCCGCGCCCGTCCACGGCCGTGCGGGCACCCGCCGGCACGTGGATCACGGTGCACCCGGTGGGGCCCTCCGCGTACTCGGCCGTGCCGACGAGCACGCCGGGCAGGTCGAACGCGACCGACCCGCGCCCGGGGCTGGCCTGCGGGGTCAGCGGCAGATCCGCGTTGCGCGGCACGCCGGGCGCGAACGACGATGGGGTCGCGAGCCGGGGCTCACTGGTCACAATGCCTCCAGAAGCTGCTTCGAGTACTCGTGGGCGGGTGCCGTGTAGAAGGTGGCGGTGTCGGCGGTCTCGACGATCTCGCCCCTGCGCATGACCGCGATCCGGTCGGCGACGTAGCGGACCGCGCCGAGGTCGTGGGAGATGAACAGGGCGCTGAAGCCGTACTCGGCCTGCAGGTCCTTGATGAGATTGAGGATCTGCACCTGCACGGAGACATCGAGCGCGCTGACGGCCTCGTCGAAGACGATGAACCTGGGCCGGGTGACCAGCGCGCGGGCGATGGAGACGCGCTGCCGTTGGCCACCGGACAGCTCATGGGGGTAGCGCGAGGCGAACGACGCCTCCAGCCCCACGTGCTCCAGCATCTCGGTGACCGCGTCGACGGCCGGGCGGCCGAGCACGTCCAGCGGCTCGGCGACGCTCTGGCCGACGCGCATGCGCGGGTTGAGCGACCAGTGGGGGTGCTGCAGCACGGCCTGCATCCGGCCCGCCAGCTCGCGCCGCCGCTTGGGGAAGGGGCGGCCGTCGAACCTGACCGCGCCGGACGTGGGCCGCTGCAGGCCGAGCGCGACCCGGCTGCTGGTCGTCTTGCCCGAGCCGGACTCGCCGACCAGGCCGAGCGTCTCCCCCTCGGCGACGGACAGGGAGACGTGCCGCATGGCGTCCAGGTGGATCCGCCGCAGCGGCGGCCCGGCGGCGAAGGTGACGGTGACGTCGTCGAGTTCGAGTATCACGCCGCCACCTCCCCAGCGCGGTGGCAGAGGACGTCCTGGTCGCCGACCCGGACCGGTTGCGGGCGTTCGTGCTCGCAGCGCTCCTCCGCGAACGGGCAGCGCGGCGCGAAGGCGCAGCCCGGCGACGGCCCGGTGAGCACGGGCGGGCGGCCGGGCACGGGCTCCAGGCGGACGCCGTGGGCCGCGGCGGCGGGCGCCGACCCGG
>NZ_JBSFTC010000379.1:0-9171 GCF_053590415.1 Nonomuraea sp. NPDC003201 | reverse complement strand
GCCGCGGCCCGGGCGGTCGCGGGGTCGGGTTCGAGCCCGGTGACGGTGGCGGCGCGGCGGCGGAGCAGGGCGGCGAGGTTGCCCGTGCCGCACCCGACGTCAAGAACGTGGCCGGCCCCGGACGCGGCCACCTGGCCGACGACCCAGCCGCCGTAGTGGTCGTTGTGGCTCCACGGGTGCCGCTTGTTGAAACGGTCGAGGTGAGACAGCAGCGCCATGACGACCAACCCTAGCGATCATCATTCACGGTCGCGGCCCCGTTGCACCGCCACCCGGCGGGTATGGCGACCCAGCCGCTCAGCTCACCCGGTCGGCCGCCAAGCCACGCCAACAGCATCTACGGCTCCGCCAGGCCGGGTTCATCCGCATCGTGTCGGTCGTAGCCCGGCCACCGGGACGAGATCACGATCGCACGAAAATCGATCGAGACACGCTGACGAGTGCGCTAGCGTCTTGTCTCGCTAGCCCCTCACATCCGTTGGGCCTGGTGCGAGTACGGGTCGAACTGCATCGGTTATCTCTTTCTGCAAAAAAGATCACATCCGGTGCCGATTCTCATATCCGTACTCGTTCTCAGCTCGGCGGCCACCGGTGTGGTTCGGTGAGGGCACGGGTCGAAGTTCATCGGTTACCACTCATAATGGGGCGGTCGCAGGTTCAAGTCCTGCCCGGGGCGATGTTCCGGTAGCTCAGTTGGCAGAGCACCTAATACCGGTGAACATCCCATATCCGTGCCTCCGGCAAAGCTGACGATCAGGGGGAGGGCGGGTCGAAGTCGTTCGGTTATCTCCGGCACCGGCGGTCGCGGGGTTCAAGTCCCCGCTGCGCGCCTTTGGCGTGCAAAGCTCAGCGGTATAGCTCCGGTCATGATCCGGTCGGCACACCCATATCCGCCCTCCCCTCCCCCGCATTCGCCACCTGGCGGGGGGGCGACGCAGCGACGCGAAGATCACGCTGATCGCCGACGCAGCGGCCTCGGAGTAGCTGCGGACCGAGCGGTCGGCGACAGCTCCTTGATCGCGGTCTCGAACCTCCCAGAGAGCGGCCCGCACCCCGTACAGGGCCGTTGACAGCCGGTCGTCCCGGGCAGGCAGTGGGAGCGAGCGCCGTCCCCGGCGAGACGACACCGTGGGGCTACGACAAGTACGGCGGCAATAACAGGTTGCGTCGGCAACCTTGCCCGAGCAATGCTGATCCGGCCTGTGCCCCCGATCCTGTGGTGGGGAATATGGACGTGATCAGCACCGCCGAGATCCCGGCGGAAGAGCGGTTCGCCTACTGGCGGGAGATGAACTCGAAGCTCCACGTGCCCTACGACTTACGCTGCGACCCGCGGATGGAGAGCGGATTCCGGGCGCATGTCGGTTTCAGCGAGTTCGGCCCGGTGCAGGCGACGCTGGCGACCATTGTGCCGCATTCGGCCCACCGCACACCCAGGCTCATCCGGCAGGCCGACCCCGAATTGTTCGAGCTGGCCTGCACCGTCAGCGGCGGCAGCACAGTGACGCAGAACGGCCACCGTTGCCGTCCCAGGACCTGCGGCGCCTCAGTGCCATGCGCATCCCCGGCACCCAGGCCATCGGTGCGCTGTCGTCACAGTTCCTGCTGCAACTCGCCCGGCACATGCCCGACCTCAGTCCGGCGGAGACCTCCCGGCTGTCCACCCTCACCCTCGACGTGCTGACCCTGGTGCTGGCGAACGTGCTCGACGCCGAGAGCGGGATGCCGCCCCACAACCGGCGGCGCGCGCTGATGGCCCAGATCCACTCCTTCATCCGGGACCATCTGGGCGACCCCCACCTGAACCCGGACGCGATCGCCGCCGCCCACCACATTTCCCTGCGCTACCTGCACAAACTGTTCCAGCAGGAGGGACACACCGTCGCCGGCTGGATCCGTGAACGCCGCCTGGAACACTGCCGGCGCGATCTCGCCGACCCCCATCTGGCCACCCGCCCGATCAACGCGATCGCAGCCCGATGGGGATTCACCAACGCCGCGCATTTCAGCCAGGCCTTCCGCAACGCCTACGGCCTGCCGCCGCGCCAATTCCGCGAGCAGTCCGCGACAGTGCAGTCAGACTGAAGACGTGTGCGCCCACCCGTAAGAATCATCCTGGAAGACGACCCTGGCCAACGCTTCGACAGATGGGCGGTCACGAACCTCCGCCCCGACGGCCGTTTGCCCGGCGGGGTGCGGTGACCCCACCGGGCAAAGAGCACCGCCTCTGTCAGGAGGTCGGCGTGAGGACCTTCGCCTCGTGCTTGGGCTCGGCCGGCTTGCGCCGCATCCGCTCCTTCGCCCGCTCCACCATCGTGTACAGCGTCGGGACCAGCACCAGGGTCAGCAGCGTCGAGCTGATCAGACCGCCGATCACCACGATCGCCAGCGGCTGCGAGATGAACCCGCCGGAGCCGGTCACCCCCAGCGCCATCGGCGTCAGCGCGCAGATCGTGGCCACCGCCGTCATCAGGATCGGCCGCAGCCTGCGCCGCCCGCCCTCGATGACCGCTTCCACCACGCCCATGCCCTGCTCGCGATACTGGTTGATCAGGTCGATGAGCACGATGGCGTTGGTCACCACGATGCCGATCAGCATCAGCATGCCGATCAGCGCCGGCACGCCCAGGGCGGTGTCGGTGGCGACCAGCAGCCCGATCGCGCCCGTGGCCGCGAACGGGATCGACACCAGCAGGATCAGCGGCTGGACGAAGCTGCGGAACGTCGCCACCATGATCAGGAAGACGATCGCGATCGCCGCCAGCATCGCCAGCCCCAGGTCGGAGAACGCGTCCGACTGCTGGGCCGACGCGCCGCCGATCTCATAGGTGGCGCCCGCGGACAGCGAGAGGCCGTTCAGCTTGGTCGTCAGCGTCTGCGTCACGGCGCCCAGGTTCCCGGAGTCGGCCGCCTTGGCCGACACCGTGGCCGAACGCTCGCCGTCGATCCGCGTCACCTGCGTCGGCCCGGCCACCTCCTTGACGTCCGCGACCGTCGACAGCTTGATCATGCCCGCCGCCGTCGGCAGCTTCAGGTCCTTGATCGCCTTGATGTCGTCCGGCGCGTCCGCGCCGCGCAGCACCAGGTCGCTGGAGCGGCCGTCCAGGGTGATCTGGCCCAGCGGCGCGCCGCGGAAGGCCTGCGCCACCGCCTGCCCCACCTGTGCCTCCGACAGGCCCCGCTCCGCGGCCTCCTGCCGGTCCACCGCGACCTCGACCCGCGGCGCGCTGGTCTCCATGTTGGAGGACACCTCGGTGAGGCCCGACACCTCGCCCATCGCGGTCTTGACCGTGTCGGTCGCCGTGCGCAGCGTCTCGGCGTCGGGCGCCTGCACGATCACGTCGATCGTGTCGGAGGAGAACCCGCCCCCGCCGGCACCGCCCACCGTGACCTCGCCGACGCCCGACAGGCCGTCGATCCGCTCGCGCAGCGCCTGCTGCACCTTGTCGGGGTCGGCGCTCTCCTTGACCGTCACCGAGTACGACGCCCGGTCCGCGCCGCCGCCGACCGCGCCGCCCTGCATGGCGTTGCCGCCGCCCACGTTCACCTGGTACGTCTCCACGCCGTCCAGGTCCTTCAGCACGCCCTCGACCTGCTGGGCGGCCTTGTCCGTGGTCGCCAGGTCCGTACCGACCGGCATCTTCTGCGACAGGGAGATCGTGTTCTGGCCCGAGGAGTCCAGGAAGTTCGTCTGCAGCCCGCCGGCCAGGCCCATCGTGCCGATGAACACCGCCACGCCGATGAGGATCGTCACCAGCTTGAACCGGGTCGCGAACCGCAGCACCGGCAGGTAGGCCCGCTGCAGCGGCGAGCGCAGCTCCTTGGCCTCGGCCTCCTCGCGCTGCTTGCGCGCCTGCTCCGGCGTCAGGTCCGGCGACTTCAGGAACCAGTACGCCAGCACCGGCACCACCGTCAGTGACACGACCAGCGAGGCCAGCAGCGCCACCGCCACCGTGATCGCGAACGGGCTGAACAGCTCGCCCACCATCCCGCCCACGATCGCGATCGGCGCGAACACCGCCACCGTCGTCAGCGTCGAGGCCGTCACCGCGCCCGACACCTCGCGGACCGCCGTCAGGATCGCCTGCAGCTTGGCCTCGCCGTACGCGAGATGTCGCTTGATGTTCTCCAGCACCACGATCGAGTCGTCGACCACCCGGCCCACCGCGATCGTCAGCGCGCCCAGGGTCAGCATGTTCAGCGAATAGTCGCCCGCCCACAACACGATCAGCGCGATCACCACCGACAGCGGGATCGACACCGCCGTCACCAGCGTCGAACGCACCGACAGCAGGAACACCAGGATGACCAGCACCGCGAACGCCAGACCGAGCAGGCCCTCCGTGGTCAGGCTCCGGATCGACTCCTCCACGTACGGCGCCTGGTCGAACACCACCGACACCGCCGTGTCCGAGCTGTCGCCCAGCGACCTGGTCAGCTCGGGCAGCTTCTCCCGGATGTCGTGCGAGATCGACACCGCGTTGCCGTCGGGCACCATCGTCACCGACACGCCCAGGCTCGTCCTGCCGTCCGTACGGGTGATCGTCGTCGAGTCCGCCAGCCCCTGCTTGATCTCGGCGACGTCGCCCAGCTTGACCGGCTTGAGTGGCTTGGGCTTGGGCGCCTGCTGCTGCGCGAGGGCCGCCGGGGACTGGCCCGGCCTGCCGGGCTGCCCGGTCTGCGGGCGGGCCTGGGCCTGGCTCGGCTGCTGCTGGGTGGCCGCCGGCTGGGCCGGGGTCAGGTACAGGTCCTTCAGCTTGGCCACCGAGTCGACCCGCGCACCCACCTGCACCGTGAGGGACTTGCCGTCAGCGGTCAGGGTGCCCGCCGGGATCGGCGTGCCGTTCGCCTTCAGTACGTCGGGGATCTGCGAGGCCGACACACCGGCCTTCGTCATCTTCTTGGCGTCCGGCTCGATCGTGACGACCTCGTCGCGGGTGCCCGTGACCGACGCCTCCCGTACGCCGTCCACGCTCTGCAGCTCCGGCACCATGATCCGGCGCAGCTTGTCGGCCATCGCCCGCTCGTCGCCGCCGTCGCCAACCGCGAGCACGACCACCGGGATGTCGTCGGTGTTGCCCGCCACGACCTGCGGATCCACCCCGTCCGGGAGGGAGACCCGGGTGATGGCCTGCTGCATCTTGTTCAGCGAGGACTCGACGTCCGTGCCGTACTCGAAGGCCACCTGGATCTGTGCCAGGCCCTCCTTCGACGTCGAGGTCATCTGCTCCATGCCGTCCAGGCCCTGGAACGAGTCCTCGATCGGCTTGGTCACCTGGTCCTCGACGATCTCGGGCGAGGCACCCGGATACGCCGCGACCACGAATGCGCCAGGGAAGCTCAAAGACGGCAGCAACTGCTGCTTCAACTGCGGAATCGTGAACGCGCCGAAGGCGCTGAGCACGAGCGCGAGCAATATCACAAGGCTGCGATTGACCAGGCTCAAACGGGCGAATGCGGTCATAGGCGTCCCCTCCAAGAGTTCGCCCCAGACTAACACTTCGCCTCGAACGAATATTTAGACAGATTGAGCTTTCCTGATAACCTTCTCAGGAAGCGAGAGGTGAGTGTGAGCGACGAACGCGAAGACCTGATCCGTCGAATCAGCGAAACACAGCGGGGCATGGGGCGACTGTTCGCCCAGCATCAGTCCCCGCTGTTCACCTCCAACCTGACCATGCGGCAACTCCACGTCATCATGCTCCTGGCCTTCAACGGCTCCGTCTCCGGCCAGGAGCTCGCGCACCACCTCGGCGTCAGTCTCGGCACCGTCACCGGCCTCGTCGACCGGCTCGTCGCCCACGGCCTGGTCACCCGCCACGAGGACCCCCACGACCGCCGCGTCCGCCGCGCCGAGCTCTCCCCCGCCGGCACCGCCCTGATCGAGGAGATCCACAACGCCGGGCTCGAACACTACCGCCGCATCCTGGACCACCTCGACACCGAGACCCTACGTTCCCTCGACCACATCACGTGCACCATCCGTGCGGTGGCCGACAAGCTCTACAACGAATGACCCGCGCTCCAAGGGGACGGCCTTTACGTTGTAGATTCGGAAGTCAGGCCGGACAGCACCTCCGGCAGCTCCCCCTCGTACACCACGGTCAGCCGCCGGGTGGCCCGCGTCACCGCCACGTACAGGTCCTGACCCCCCATCGGCGACTGCCCCATGATCCCCGCCGGATCCACCACCACGACCGCGTCGAACTCCAGCCCCTTGGCCTGCCCCACCGTCAGCACCACCACCGGCGCGTCCAGGTCACCCTCCGGGAACAGGCCGGCCACCTCCGCGCGCCGCGCGTCCGAGGTCACCACGCCCACCCGGCCCTCGCCGATCGAGGCCAGCTCCCCGTCCACCAGCCCCGGCAGCCCCGCCACCGGCAGGCGCACCGCGCGCGGCCGTGAGCCGCCCTCGCGCACCGACTCGGGCGGCTCCTGCTCGGGCGCGAAGGCCCGCAGCACGTCCGCCGCCACCGTCATGATCTCCACCGGCGTGCGGTAGTTGACCAGCAGCCGCTCCTCGCGCCAGCGCCCCTCGAGGTACGGGTCCAAAACCTCCCCCCACGACCGCGCCCCGGCGGCCGACCCCGTCTGGGCCAGGTCGCCGACGACGGTCAGCGACTTCGCCGGCACCCGACGCATGATCATCCGCCAGGCCATCGCCGACAGCTCCTGCGCCTCGTCCACGATCACGTGGCCGTACGCCCACGTCCGGTCCGCCGCCGCCCGGTCGGCCGTCGTCAGCCCGAGCCCGTCGTCCGCGTGCCGCTCGGCCAGTACGTCGGCCCGATCGAAGATGCCCTCCTCCAGCACCCCCGTGCTGTGCAGCACCTCCAGCGCGTACAGCTCCTCCGACGCCTGCTCCTCGGACGCCCGCCGGCTCGCCACCCGGCGCTCCGAGTCGTCCTCGCCCAGCAGCTCGGCCGCCTCGTCCAGCAGCGGCACGTCCCCGGCCGTCCACGGCGCGTCCACCGGGCGGACCAGCTCCTGCCAGTCCAGCCCCGACGGCGCCACCGACCACAGCGTCTCCGGCGAGGCCAGCACCTCCGAGATCAGCCGCCGCGGCGTCAGCTCCGGCCACAGGTCGTCCACCGCCCGCCGAATCCCCGGCTCGCCCCACAGCCGCCGCGAGGCCAGCTCCAGATCCAGCTCGTCCAGGTCGCCTTCCAGGTCGAGCGGCTGCGCGAGCTCCGGTTCGTCCTCGATGACCAGTTCCTCGATGTGCAGCGACTCCTCCAGCGCCCGCGCCTCGGCCTTGGCCAGCTCCTTGAGCAGCTCGGTGACGTACAGCTTGCGCGCCATGTTGTGCGGCAGCCGCACCGCCCGCGCCCGGTCGCGCAGCCGCACGCACGTCGCGTGCGGCACCCGCAGGTTGAGCCCGTCCAGCTCGACCACCAGGTCGCCCTCGGGCGCGCGCTGGCGCAGCTCCAGCGCGCGGGCGACCACGTCGGCCATCCGCGCGTCGCCCTTGACCACCGCCGTCGCCGGCCCGTCGGCCGCGCTCGCCCGCACCCCCGGGAACATCTCCCCGACCGTGGTCATCACCACCTGCGTCTCCCCCAGCGCCGGCAGCACCTGGCTGATGTAGCGCAGGAACATCGAGTTGGGGCCCACCACCAGCACGCCGCGCCGCTCCAGGGTGTCGCGGTGGGTGTAGAGCAGGTACGCCGCCCGGTGCAGCGCCGCCACGGTCTTGCCGGTGCCCGGGCCGCCCTGCACCACCAGCGCCCCCTGGAGCGAGGCGCGGATCACCCGGTCCTGCTCGGTCTGGATGGTGGCCACCACGTCGCCCATCCGGCCCGTCCGGCCCCGGCGCAGCGCCGCCAGCAGCGCCGCCTCACCGACGAGCGCGCGCCGGTCGCCGTCGCTCATCCCCTCCAGGTCGAACACCTCGTCGTCGATGCCGACCACCGTGCGGTCCTTCAGGTGCAGGTGCCTGCGGCGGACCAGCCCGCCCGGGTCGGTGGCCGTGGCCACGTAGAACGGCCGCGCGGCCGGCGCCCGCCAGTCGATGAGGACCGACTCGTGCTCCTCGTCGCGCAGCCCGATCCTGCCGACGTACGTGCTCTGCCCCGCGCCGTCGTCGATGCGGCCGAAGCACAGGCCCCGCTCGACCGCGTTCAGCTGGGCCAGCCTCCTGGCCTGCTCCGAGGCCATCGCCTCGCGTTCGACCATCGCCTGGCGGGTGCCGCCGGCCCTGGCGTACGCGTCCCGCAGCGCCGCCTGGGCCCGCCCCCTGGCGACGTCGAGCCGGCCGTACAGCCACGACACAGTACGCTGTTCGCTGTCAAGGGCTTCCGCAAGACCATCTTGACGATTAGCCATTCGCTGGTATACTCCTAACCGGAGGATAGTGAAGCCTTTGCCTAAATTGGGCAATCGAGCTTAACGCCGCGCGCGCTCGCGCGCAATCTCCTCGTTGCGTTATTCGGGCAGCATGCCGGAAGGTGCCAGGATCGCCGGGAACGGGTTGTCCGGCAGCAGGATCACCCGCCGTCCCCGCCCCACCGCCTCCAGGTGCAGCAGCGCCGTGCCGATGCCCGCCGCGCCCGCCATGTACCCGGTGTCCGCGCTCACCACGCCGGGACGTACCCGTTCGAATGCCTGGTACCACCGCAGGCCCCCGCCGTCGCCGCTCGCCCTGCCCGCCAGGTGCTCGCCCAGCGTCCGGGCGAAGCCCAGGTACGCCTCCCGCCCCGTCACCGCCCACAACCCCACGAACAGCTCCACCAGCCCCGCCAGCCCGCAGCACTGGCAGGCCGTGTCCCACAGCCCGGGCACCCGACGGCCCGGCACGCCGCTCGTCACGATCCCCGTGGCCAGCCGCTCGGCCCACTCCAGGTCGGCCGGGTCGCCCCCGGCCCGGTACAGCTCCACGAACATCCGCGCCACCCCCGCGGAGCCCGAGCAGAACCCCAGGTAGTGCAGCCCCCGCCCCTGCGGCAGATGGTGCGGCACCAGCGCGCGCCGGCCGCTCAGCACGCTGACCGAGCGCACGAAATCCGCGCCCCTGCGCGCCGCCTCCAGGAACCGGGCATCGCCGCTCACCCCGTACAGGCGGGCCAGCAGGAACGCCGTCCCCGCCGTACCGGCCAGGAAGCCCGGCGTGACCGCGTCCGCCGGCAGGCCCTCGCAGTCGCCGAAGTGGTGCCCCGGCACCGCCAGCCGCGC
>NZ_JBSFTC010000378.1:0-9195 GCF_053590415.1 Nonomuraea sp. NPDC003201 | reverse complement strand
CTGCGCGCCCTTGGCCAGCGTGCCGCGGCCCGCGTCCCGGTACGCCGCCGCCTCCTGGGCCGTGGCCTCGGCCGCGTACAGGAGCATCCCGAGCCGTTCGAACTCCCCGGCCACCGCCCGGAGCTCGACCGGGTCGCCGATCGCGCGGGCGTGCCTGGCCAGGAGCACGGCCAGGAGGCCGTCCACCCGACCGGCCAGCCTGGCGGACTGGTCCGGGGCGCCGAGCCGTACCAGGTCGTGCAGCGCGAACATCAGGCCGGCGTGCAGCTCGTGCCGCTCGGCGTGGTCGGCCGCCGCGAGGCACAGCCGTACCGCCTCGTCGAGCTCGCCGCCGGAAGCCGCCACCCACACCTCGGCCTGCAGCACGTGCTGCCGGGTGAAGGCCCACCTGGACGCCGTCGCGCCGGCCTCCGCCAGCACCTCCCGAGCCTGCTCCGTACGGCCCAGCAGCGCCAGCGCGTGCGCCTGCTCGGCCAGCACCCGCCCCAGGTAGGGCTCCCGCCCGGGCATCCTGGCCAGGTCGTCCCGGCACCAGCGCAGCGCCCCCGCGACGTCCCCGCGCAACCGGCCGACCATCGCCCGATATGCCGCGAACCCCGACACCGACAGCTCGGCGGCCGGCAGCTCCATCCCCTGCTCCGCCGACCGGTCCGCCGCCTCCAGCAGGCCCGCGAACGTCTGGGCGGCGCAGAGCGCGTCCAGGAAGCTCGGCAGCGCGTGCGGCGCCTCGTCCCGCCAGCTGTCCACGCTCTCCAGCGTGCGCGCGGCGATGGCCAGGCTCTCCCCGGTTCGCCCCGAGTACGCCGCGGCCCACGCCTCCATGGACGCCGCGTGCGCGTCGGCGCGCCGCGACATCGGCCCGTACGAGCGGGACCGCGCCAGCGAGCGCGCCGCCCCGGTCAGCCGCCCGGCGAAGCAGTCCGTCACGGCGCGGTAGACGTGCGCCTCCTGCAGCCAGCGGGGCTCGGTCAGCGTCACGGCGGCCAGGTCGAGTACCTCGCACGCCTCGGCGTCCGCGCCCGCCCACGCCAGGTTGATCCCCAGGCTGAAGGCGTGCTGGGCGCGGTCGGCCTCGGTGACCGCGTCGCGCGCCGCCCGCCGCAGCGCCGCCAGCGCCGCGTCCGCGTCGCCCAGCACCATGAGCACCTCGCCGAGCACCGCGACCGCGGCCACGCCCCCACCCGCGTCGATCGCGGCCTTGGCCAGACGTTCGGCCAGGTGGGGATCCTGCCTGCCCCAGGCCAGCCGGGCGGCCGACACCAGCATCTCGGGGGCCGTGACCGAGCCGGAGTCCAGCCGCCACACGGCCGCGCGCAGCTCGTCCTCGCGCCGCCGCAGCCCGCTGGCCTCCAGCGCGTCGGCCAGCATCCGCAGCCGCCGCCGCGTCCGCAGCGTGCCGCAGCCGCCGCGGACGACCTCGCCGTAGAGGGGGTGGCCGAGCCGCAGCTGCTCCCGCCTGCCCTCGTTGACGGCCACGACCAGGCCGCGGTCCTCGACCCGCTCGACCGCCCGGGCCGAGGTCAGCGAGACCAGCAGCTCCGTGCCCAGCGGCTCCCCGAACGCCACCAGCTCCAGCACCTCGCGCTCGTCCTCGTCGAGGTGGCCGATCCGGTCGCCCACCAGCTCGCGCAGCCTGGTCGTCATGGACAGCTCGCCCCGCCAGCGCCACTGCCCGTCCCGCTCGGTCAGGCAGCCCGCGTTGCGCCCCGCCTGCACGACCTCGCGCAGGTAGAGCATGTTCCCCTCGCTGACCCGCGCGAGGTGCCGTACGGTCTCCGCGGCCACCTCGCCGCCGAGCGCGCCCGCGAGCACCTGCCCGACCTCGGCCCTCGTCAGCGGCGGCAGCTCGATCCTGTCGAGCAGTTCGTCCTTCCACAGCGCGGCCACCGGCGCCGGCTGCGGCTCCCCGGACCGCACCGTCACCAGGACGCGCGCCGCGCCGCTGTCCGCCAGGTAGTGCACCAGCGCCGCCGAGGCCGGGTCCAGCCGGTGCGCGTCGTCCACGCTGACCAGCAGCTCGCCCCGCGGCGCGCGCTCGCGCAGGTGGCGGGCGGCCCAGCTCAGCAGGTTCTCGCCGCCCTCCGGCGGGCCCGTCAGCACGTGCGCGAACGCCCCGAACGGGATCATCGACGCGGTCTCCGTGCCGAGCGCGCGCACCACCGCGTACCCCGGTAATCCGGCCAGCGCCTCCGCCGCCAGTCTGCTCTTCCCGACCCCGGCCTCACCGGCGATCATCACGCCCGCTCCCGACCGCAGCGCCGCCCGCACGGTCGTGAGCGGCCCCCCTCGCCCGACGAACGGCCAACCGCTCCCCTGCTCGCTCATCGCGCCTCCTCTCGACACCCATCGTCGTCACGGAGGTTCGCGCGAGGTTCAAGCCAGGTCTGTGCTCAGCCCGGCGGCGGAACGCAGGAGGTCGAGGAGGGCTTCCGTGCCGCTGAACGGCACCGGCTCGCCCCCCACCTCTTCGAGCAGCCCGCGGAGCTGGCCGCCGGATTGCTCGGGCTCGACCAGCCGGACGATGACCGTTCTCATCTGGAAACCATCTCGCCGGGCGGTTCAGGTCTGGTTCAGGTGGGGTACGGGGCGGGCTCGACCTCCAGCTCGCGCATGCGTTCGGCGTAGAGGTGGTAGCGCCTGCGGGCATCGCCGCGGCGGCCGGCCAGGTCGAGAACCCGTACCAGGCCCAGGTGGGCCCGCTCGTCGTAGCGGTCGCGCTCCAGCAGCCGCAGCCAGTAGCGGGCGGACTCGTCGTAGCGCCGCTCGCCCGCCCGCGCCGCCGCGAGCCTTGCCGCCGCCTGCGTGTAGGCCAGCCGGGCCTGCTCGCGCAGCCCCACGGCCCAGTCCGCGTAGGGGTCCTCCTCGCAGAACTCCCCGCCGTACGCGCTCTCGGCCGCCGTCCACCGCTCCAGCGCCTCGGCCGTACGTCCTGCCTGGTCCAGCCGTACGGCCTGAGCCACCAGATCCAGAAATTTCTCGACATCGACGTCCACATTGGACAGGTCAAGCCGTAACGCGCCCTCGTCCGAGACCACGATCTCGTCCGCCGGACCTTCGTGCGCCGGATCCAGCACCGCGCGCAGCGTGGACACCATGACGTTCAGCCGGCGCAGCCCGACCGCCTCACCCTCCTGGTCCGGCCAGAGGATCTCGACCAGCCGCTCCCGGCCGATCCCGCTCCCCCTCCGGCTGACGAGGATCTTCAGCAGGTCGCGTGCCTTGCGCGACTGCCAGGCCGTACGCGGGACCGGCACGCCGCCCCGCAGCACTCGGAACGTTCCCATGGTCTCGACGATCACCTTCACGCCCGGCGCGGGAGCGGCGCGGGCGATCAGCGCGTCGATCCGGTCGTCGAGCGCCCGGCAGCCGATGGCGTGCATGCGCTCGCGCACCCCGGCCGCCAGCTCGCCGCCGGTCGCCGGGTCGGCCAGAGCCGCCCTGACCAGCTCGGCCCTGGCCTGCCCCACCGGGTCGCCGAGCATCGTCCACGTGCGCACGGCCTCGTCGGCCGGCCGCGTGTCGCCGTCGAGCTCGGCCCGCAGCTCGGCGATGGCGGCCTGCGAGGCGTGGTCCCTGCGGCTGACCGCGACGGGTTCGGTCTCGTCGAGCAGCGCCCTGGCGTCGTCGTGCCGCCCGCCCGCCAGTGCCACGCGGGCGGCCACGACCCTGGCGGTCACCCCCGCGATGCCTTCGGCGTGTTCGAGCGCCTGCTCGGCGACGCGCGCGGCCTCGGCCGGATCGTCGTCGGCCAGCAGCTCGGCGAGGCCGTTGAGCGCGTTGGACAGCGACTGCACCTCGCCCGACGGCGCCGAGTCGGCGATGATCCGCCGGTAGATCGCCGCCGCCGCCCTGCGATCGCCGCGCAGGACGTTGATCTCGGCGAGCCGGTTCAGGCCGGTGCCGACCAGGCGGGAGCCCATCGCCTCCCACCTGGCCACCGCGTCGGCGGCCTCGGTGGCCGCCTCCTCCAGGCGGCCGAGCCCGATCAGGGCCTTGGCGCGGTTGGAGACGTTCAGGGCGGCATAGGGGGCGAACGACACCAGGTCGGACAGCCGGCCCCCGATCTCCGTCTCGGCCAGCGCCTCGGCGTAGGCGCCCTCGTCCAGGTGGCGGGAGGCCCGGTTGGCGTGAATGCGGATGAGCTGGACGATGTCGCCCGCGCGTTCGGCGTACTCCAGGGCGCGCAGGTAGTGGGCGTCGTTGGCGCGGCGGTCGCCGTCGAGCGCGGCGAGCATGGCCAGGACCGTGTTGGCCATGGCCAGCGCGCTCGGGTCGCCCAGGCTGCCGGCCTGTTCGAGCGCCTTGTCGGCGAACTCGGCGCAGCCTGCCCGGTCGCCCTTCAGCCAGAGCACCGACGCCATGGACGCGGCGCACATGGCGGCGTCGGCGGGCGGCAGGCCGTACTCGTATCCCCTGGCGTACCCGGCCAGGGCCGCGTCGAGGTCGCCGCGCAGGTGGTCGATGAGGCCGAGCCGCCTGGCCACGAACGCGTCGAACGCCGGCCCTTCGGCGGCCCGGGCGAGCAGGTCGCGGGCGCGGGTCCACCGGCCGCGGTTCTGCTCGGCGACGCCGGCCAGCTTGATCATGGTGGGCGCGTTCCTGGCGGCCTCGGGCAGCAGCTCCAGCGCCGCGACCACGTCCCCGCGCTCGGCCAGGCGCAGGCCGTACGAGTCGAGGAGCGCGGCCGCCAGGCCCGGGTGCTCGGTCGCGACGGCGGCCCGCAGGGCCAGCTCGGGCTGGTCGTGCTCGACGTACCAGCGGGACGCGACCGCCGCCACGTCGTGGGCCTCGTGCCGGTCGAGCGGCGCGTGCTTGGCCAGCACGTGGCGGCTGGTCAGGGTCAGGCGGTGGCCGTCCTGACCGGCCTCGAGGAACAGGCCGCGGCTGGTGAGCGAGTCGAGCGTGTCGGGCGGCGCGCCGAGCGTGGCGGCCAGCCCGGAGGTCAGCACGGGCAGGACGGTGGCGGCCCGCAGCAGCTCGCGCATCGCCGGCGGCAGGTCCTTGAACGCGGCCAGCGTGAGGCGTTCGAGCGTGGCGGAGTTGGCGGCCAGCCCGGCGGCCGTGCGCGGCCATCCGGACGGGTCCTCGCGGGCCAGCGCGTCGAGCGCGGCCTGCACGGCGGCGGGCCAGCCGCCGCAGGCGTCGTGGAGCGTGGCGGCGACGGCCGCGCCCTGCTCGCCCAACCGGTCGCGCGCCCAGGCGGCCGTCTCGTCCGGGGTGAGCGCGAGATCGGTCGCGTCGAGGTCGAGCACCTCGTGGTCCTGGCGCAGCCGGGCGGTCGGGAACGGCAGCGGCGCCCGCGACGCGGTGACCAGATGCAGGTGCCTGGGGGCGACGCGGACCAGCGTCTCCACGTACCGCACGGAGCCCGGGGCGCCCGAGATGGCGTCGATGCCGTCGAAGACCAGCGCGAGGCCGCGTCGCAGCCGCCTGCCCAGCGCCTCGGCCAGCGCGCCCGCCAGCGCCGCGGCCCTGGACACCTCGTCGGCGTCGGGCCCGAGCGGGGCGTCCGCGGCGGTCACCAGGTCGGCGGGTAACCCGGCCACCCGCTCCGACAGAGCCGATGCCACGGCTCCCGCCAGCGTGGGAAGATCACGATCAGCGGGCCCGAGCCGGTGCAGCACCGCGCCGACGGCCTGGCTCCACCCTGCCAGGGCAGTGGACTTCCCGTAGCCTGTAGTTGCGACGAGCGAGGTGAGCCTGTACGTAAGCGCCCCGTCCAGCCGCCGGTCGAGGGCGGGACGGGGGCGCACCCACCCTCGGTCCACCCCCGCATGCTACGCCGGGGTTCGCGGGGGGACTCCATAGTTCGAAAAGTGCCACCTCCCGGTAACAGACCGGCGGGCGCACTATGGTCGTACTTCTTAACAGGAGGCACCGTGGAACAGGAACTGCCCGGCGGTGCGAGGCTGATCGTGGGGGTGGACGAGTCCCCGGCCTCGCGCTGGGCGCTTGCCTGGGCCATCGGTGCGGCCAGGCTGCACCGGATGGCCCTGGTCGCCGTACACGTCAGCCGCGCGCCCGTCCACCCATTCCCCGAGGCTCTGCCCGTCCAGCACGCGCTTCGGGCCGGCGAGGAGGCGCGCTGCAGCGAGGTGATCGCCGGCGTGTTCGACGACGTCGCGGGCGGCGTGCCCGACGACATCAGAACGGCGGTGATCGGCCGGGTCGGCGATCCCGGCTACCACCTCGTCGACCTGGCCCGCGAGGGTGACCTGCTGGTGCTGGGGCGGAGCCGGCGCGGGCTGCTCAGCCGCATCTTCCTGCCCTCGACCAGCATGTACTGTGCCCGCCACGCGCGGACCACGGTCGTGATCGTGCAGCAGCCGGCGCCGCCCGACGACCCTGAGCTGTCAGGGGAGCGGGCCCGCCGGTTCTGGAGCCGTCGCCATCCGTAGGCGCCTGAGTCCTTCGGGGAGGTCGTCCCTGGAGATGCCGCCGTAGCCGAGGACCACGCCGGGCTGGGCCGGGCTCTCACCGCAGTACGCCTCCAGCGGCTCCACCGCGAGATCCGGCACGGCACGTACCTCTACATCCGGGGCGAGCCGGGCACACAGGTGCAGGCCCGCGGTGGACGGGACCAATCGCAGCCGCTCGTCGCCCGCCAGCGCCTCGGCGATCATGGCGTGTCTGGCGGCGTACTCGCGGGTCGCCTTCCTGATGTGCCTGGACAGGAGCCCCTCGTCGATGAACCTGGCCAGGGCGGCCTGCGCGGGCACGTCGCTGTGCCAGTCGGACAGCTGCTTGGCCGCGCGCAGCGCCGGGGCCAGCGAGGCCGGGGCGACGAGGAAGCCGAGCCTGAGCATGGGGAGCAGGGTCTTGGAGAAGGAGCCCACGTAGACGACGCGGCCCGCGCGGTCGAGGCTTTGGAGGGGTTCGAGCGGGCGCTCGCCGAAGCGGAACTCGCTGTCGTAGTCGTCCTCGATCACCACCGCCCTGCGGCGCTCGGCCCAGGCCAGCAGGGCGGCTCGGCGGGCCGGCGACATGGGCGTGCCCAGGGGGAACTGGTGCGAAGGGGTGACGTACACGATGCGGGCGGCGCCGGGGATGGCCCGGACGTCGATGCCCTCCGCGTCCACCGGCACCCCGGCCACGCGGGCGCCGAGCGAGCGGAACAGCAGGCGGGCGGGCGGGTAGCCGGGCTCCTCGACGGCCACGCAGACGCCCGGCTCGATCAGGACGCGGCCGATGAGGTCGAGCGCCTGCTGGGCGCCGTTCGTGATCAGCACGTCGTCGGGGCCGGCGTGGACCGAACGGCTGATACCTATATGACGTGAAATAGCCTCTCTCAGCGGCTCATATCCGGATGGGCTGCTGTACGCGGCGGCGCTCATCCGCAGCTCGCGGGCCACCAGCCGGCGCCACGCCTCCATGGGGAACAGGCGCGGGTCCGGCATGCCGACGCGGAAGTCGTACCGGGCTCCCCGCATGGCTCTCGGGGCCTCGATCCCCTGCCAGAACGCCCTCGGCCGCACCACACCCTTCGGGGCCGCCCTGCCGCGCACCGACTCCCCCGACACGAACGTGCCCGCCCCCGCCCGCCCCACCAGGAACCCGTCGGCGACCAGGCGGTCGTAGGCCACGGCGACCGTGTTCCTGGAGATCTCCAGCCTGCGCGCCAACTCCCTGGTCGGGGGCAGCCGCTCGCCCGATCTGAGCCGGCCGTCGAGAATGGCGTCGAGCAGCTGCCGGTAGACCTGTGCGGCCAGGTCGCCCCGCCCTTGAAGGCTGATGTGAACGTCCAACTTGGCCCAATCACTTTGCCGGAAATTGGAGCTTATATCGGGACAATGGGGGATCGAAGATGAGGGTATGGCACCCCGGCGCATCCTGGCTCAGGCCCAGCTCGCGAACTCCATCGGCGACGGCGTCTACCTCGTCACCTCAGCGTTCTACTTCACCAGGATCGTCGGCCTGTCGGCCATCGAGATCGGCCTCGGCCTCACCCTCGGCTGGGCCGTCGGCATGCTGGCCGGCGTGCCGCTCGGCCACCTGGCCGACCGGCGCGGGCCGCGCGGCGTCGCCGTCCTGCTCGCGCTCACGACCGCCACGGCGGTCGCCTCGTTCCTGTTCGTCCGCTCGTTCGCGCTCTTCGTGCTGGTGGCCTGCCTGTACGGGACGGCGCAGACGGGCCTGTCGGCCGCCCGCCAGGCCCTGCTCGCCGGGCTGATCGCCCCCGAGGAGCGCACGGTCGTACGGGCGATCCTGCAGTCCACGCTCAACGGCGGCCTGGCCGTCGGCGCCGCCCTGGGCGGGCTCGCCCTGCACCTCGGCACGCGGCCGGCCTATCTGGCGGTGTTCGCGCTCGACGCGGTGAGCTTCCTGGTCGCCGCCGGGCTGCTGCTCAAGCTGCCTCCCGTACGGGTCCCGCCGGCCGCGCCCGGCCCCCGGCTGGCGGTGCTCAGGGACCGGCCGTACGCGCTGATCACGCTGATCAACGCGGTGATGCTCTTCTACATGCCGCTGCTCAGCCTGGTCGTGCCGCTCTGGATCGCCTCACGTACGAGCGCGCCCACCTGGATGGTCTCGGTCCTGCTGCTGCTCAACACCGTCACCGTGCTGCTCTTCCAGGTGCGGGTGGCCCGGCGCGTGAAGGGGCTGCCGTCCGCCGCCCGGTCGGTGCGGTACGCGGGTCTGGTGATGTTCGCGGCCTGCGCGGTGTTCGCGCTGAGCCCGTACGCGTGGCTGTTCCTGCTCGTGGCGGCCGGCCTGCAGGTCCTCAGCGAGATGCTGCTGGCCTCCGGGTCCTGGGAGATCAGCTTCGGGCTCGCCCCCGACCACAGGCAGGGCCAGTACCAGGGCTTCTTCGGCACCGGCGTGGCCGTGGCCAGGATGCTCGGGCCCGTCGCGCTCACCACGCTCGTGCTCGGCGGCGGAACGCTCGGCTGGCTGCTGCTCGGCGCGGCGTTCGCGGCGGCCGGCGCCTCGATGGCGCCGGCCGTCAGATGGGGACAGCGGTCACTTGAAGCGGCGCAGCCGCAGGCTGTTGCTCACCACGAACACGCTTGAGAACGCCATCGCCGCGCCCGCGATCATCGGGTTGAGCAGCCCCAGCGCGGCCAGCGGCAGCGCGGCCACGTTGTAGGCGAACGCCCAGAACAGGTTCCCCTTGATCGTCTTCAGCGTGCTGCGGGACAACCGGATCGCCTCCGGCGCCACCCGCAGATCGCCCCGCACCAGGGTCAGATCCGCGGC
>NZ_JBSFTC010000377.1:0-9251 GCF_053590415.1 Nonomuraea sp. NPDC003201 | reverse complement strand
ACCGCGAGGGGGTCGAGGGAGCGGCGCAGCTCCAGCAGGTCGCGGGCCTCCTCGGCGGCCAGGGGGGCCACGCGGGCGTCGCGGTGGGCGTCCAGCTCGACCAGCCCCTCGCTCTTGAGCCGGCGCAGGGCCTCGCGCAGGGGAGTGGTGCTGATGCCGATGTCGCGGGCCAGCTGCGCCTGGGCGATGACGGAACCGGGGGCCAGCCGGCCGGACAGGATCAGCTCCTTGACGCGCAGGTAGGCGTAGTCCGCCTTCGTCGTGTAGAGCTCGGCCGCTGATTCGCCCATTGCTGTCCTGTCTCGTGGCTGACGGTTATAACCTACACCGTCAGCCACTCTTGTCGGTGAATGCCCCCTTGGATGCTCCGGCGGTGAGCGTTATAGGTTATGCGATCAGTAGGTGCAGCCGAAGAACAGGGTGGGGTTGCAGCCGGGCAGGGTGCAGATGATGAACGTGGTCCCCAGCGTCGGCATCTCCTGGGTGCCGCCGCGCTCGGGGATCATGATCTCGCCCGCGGGATGGGGCACGCCGGCGTCGCGGAGGTGGGGGTCTTTCCAGGATCGGGTGAGGTCGTCGTCGCTCATGAGAGCACGATGCGCCGGGCGGCGACGCTCGCGGCATCCGTCATGTTCCGGAAACGGAAACATCGGGGAAACCACGTAATCCTTGGACGGAATGGCTGAGTGGGATAGAGATGGGGGTGGGATCGACGATCTTCCTGGCGGGGAGGTTATGACGTGCTGGTGACCCGGCGCCCGTTGACGGGTCGTTCCGCCGAGCTCGATCACCTGGCGCGGCTGCTGGACAAGCCGCACGGGACGACGTTCGTGCTGATGACAGGCGACCCGGGGATCGGCAAGAGCCGGTTGCTGACGGCGGTCGCCGAGCTGGCGCGGGAGCGGGGGCTGCCGGCGATGGTGGGGCGGGCCACCGAGTTCGAGCGCAGCGCGCCGTTCGGGATCCTGTTCGACGCCCTGGCCGACGGCGATCGCCACCTCCAGCTGGCCGCCGATCTGGACCAGATCCGCGCGCTGCTGTCCGCCGAGGCCGGCGCGGACGCCGGGGGAGTGGCCCGCGGGCTGGCGGCGCTGAACCGGCACCGGTTGTTCCGGGCGTCGCACCGCCTCGTGGAGCGCATCTCGGAGCGGGACGGCCTGGTCGTGCTGCTGGACGACGTGCAGTGGGCCGACGACGCCTCCATCGAGGCCCTCGACTACTTCATCCGGCATCCGCCGGACCGGCGCGTGATCGTCCTGCTCGCGGCGCGCACCGGCGGGCTGCCGGCCGGGCTGACGCGCTCGCTGGCCGCGGCCTCCGTGGTGGCGCTGCCCCTCGGCCCGCTGTCGGCGGGCGACGCGGACGCGCTGCTGGGTGAGGAGATGTCCGCGCCCCGCCGGCGCCGCCTGTACGAGCGCAGCGGCGGCAACCCGCTGTTCCTGGAGATCCTGGCCGCGCTGCCGGACGGCGACGACCCCGCCGAGGCCGCGAGCCCCGTCGCGGTGAACGCCCTGGACCGGCTGATCGCCGCCGAGCTGTCGGGCCTCGACCAGGTGCAGGGGCTGGTGGCGCGGGCCGCGGCGGTGGTGGGCGACGAGCTGGACGCGACGCTGGTGGCGGCGGTGTCGGAGCTGGACCTGGCCACGGTGGTGCCCGCCCTGGACGACCTCGTACGACGGAACGTCCTGTCCTCCGGCCCGCGGACCCTGGGCTTCCGGCATCCGCTGGTGCGGGCGGCGGCGTACCGGATGGCGGGGCCCGCGTGGCGGATGGCGGCACACCGGCGCGCGGCCGAGTACCTGCGCGCGCACGGCGCGCCGGCCGTGCGGTGCGCGGTGCACATGGAGCACGCGATCGTGATCGGTGACGTGGACGGGGCCGAGCTGCTGGCCGAGGGGGCGAACGCGGTGGCCGCGACCGCCCCGGCGACGGCGGCGCGCTGGTTCCGCGCCGCTCTTCGGGCCCTGCCGGACGACGTGCCCAGTGTGCGGCGTGCCGGCCTGCTGTTGTCACTGGCGGCGGCGCTGGGTGTGTCCGGGCAGCTGGCGGAGAGCCGTACGCTGCTGCGCGAGGTCATGCAGGCGGGCGGCGACCACCGCGACCAGGCGGTGGAGCTGATGTCCATGATGGAGCGCTCGCTGGGCCGCTTCGAGGAGGCCCGGGCGATCCTGACCGCCGAGCTGGGCCACCTGGACCAGGCCCCGGGCGGCGACTCCGGCGGGCGGTGCGCGCTGCTGGTGGAGCTGGCGGCCAACGACCTGCTGGACGGGCGCTGGGACGAGGGCCGGGAGAACGCCTCGCTCGCGCTCGGGCTGGCAGGACCGCGTACCCGGCGAGGGTTGCCGGCCACGGCCGTGACGCTGCTGGCGGTCGCGGCGCTCTACCGGTGCGACTTCTGGGCGGCGTACCGGTATCTCGACCGGGCGGACGCGCTGGTGAACGGACTGACCGACCGCGAGCTGTGCGACGACCTCGGGCTCGTGGCCGCGCTGGCGTGGGGCGAGTTCCTGGCCGACCGCAACGCCGACGCGCTGCGGCACCTGGCCCGCGGGTTGCGGGTGGCCCGTGACCACGGGCGCAACCATGTGGTTCCGCTGCTGTACGCCGCCCGCGCCACCGTCCACGCCCGGCTGGGGGACGTCGACCGGGCGCTGGATGACGCCGAGGAGGCCGAGGAGATCGCGCGGCATCTGGGCAGCGCGGAGATGCTGGCGTTCGTCCACGTCACGAAGTCGCGCCCGCTGCTGTGGCTGAACGGCCCGGACGCGGCGATGCCGCTGATCGAGCCGGCGCGGCGGGGGCAGGAGCTGCGCTCGGCCTGGTGGCGGACCATCTCGGACCAGGCGGTGTCGGAGGTGCTGTTCTCGGTCGGCGAGACGGAGGCGTGCGGGCGGCTGCTGGCGGCGCGGGTGCCCGCCGACCCGGCCGGCCTCGGCCCCGGCGTGGTCGGCAGTTACGCGCTGCGCTCGGAGGTGGAGGTCACCCGGGGCGATCTGACGGCGGGCAGGGAGTGGTACGAGCGCGCCGCCCGCGTCGTGGAGCTCGGCGCCCCGCCCGTGCAGTCGGGTTCCCTGGCGCGGGCCCGTGCCGTCCTCACGCTCGCGCAGGGCCGGCAGGACGAGGCGGAGGAGGCGGCGCGCGAGGCCGTGGACCGGTTCGCGGCTGCCGGGCTGCCCATCGGGGAGGCGCTCGGCCGGATGCTGCTGGCGGGCGTGCTGCGCCGCGACGACGACTCGCGGGCCGCCAAGCAGCAGCTCGGGCAGGCGAAGGAGCTGTTCCTGTCGTGCGGCGCGCCGTGGCTGGCGGCCCAGGTGGGCGTCGAGCAGCGCCGGATGGCCGCCGGCCTGGCCCACCGGCCCGGCGCCGGGAGCTCGTTGTCGGAGCGGGAGCGGGAGATCGCCGAGCTGGTCGCGTACGGCATGACGAACCGGGAGATCGGCGAGCGCCTGTTCCTCAGCCCCAGGACGGTGGAGACGCACCTGGCCAGCGTGTTCAGGAAGCTCGGGGTGAAGACCCGGGCCGCCCTGGCGCACCGGCTCGCCGAGTGACCGGCCGCGGCTGCGCGGCCGGTCACCAGTCTGTCAGACGAGGATATAGGGCGTGCATATCAAGGGGTACAGCGCGCTGAACGCGCAGCGCACCTCGGAGGTGTAGCCGCCGCAGCAGCCGATGGTGGCCAGGTGCTGGGTGCCGTTCGCCGGCTCCTGCTCCACGCCGCCCGCCAGCCGCGCCGTCTCCAGGTCGAGGTCGCCGGCGGGGTGCGGCAGGCCGGCGCCGTACGCGGCCCGGTTGATGGGGTCCTTCCAGGAACGGATCAGGTCGTCGTTCGTCATGGTTCGCTCTCCTCTGTCCGTGGTCAGCAGCAGCCGAGGCTGGAGTAGCGGCAGGTCCCGACCCACATGGTGCGGTCGCAGGTCTGCCAGCAGCTGAAGAAGTCGGTGTAGTCGCCGAAGTCGGGCACCGGCTTCTCGCCGCCGCTCAGGGCGCCCAGGTTGATCTCACCCGCGGGGTGGACTTCGTCGTGCCCGCGGAGCTCGGGGGATTTCCAGGATCTGATCTGGTCGTCGGCCGACATTTCTGTCTCCTTTCATGAAGATGGGTGATTTCAGGCGCTCAGCGGATCGGGCACCGGCGGAGCGCCGAACAGGTCGCGGTAGGGTCCTGGGCTGCTCACCAGCCTTTCGTGGGTTCCGCGGCCGACGATGCGGCCCTGATCGATGACGAGGACTTCGTGCGCGTCGCGGATCGCGCTCAGCCGGTGCGAGACGACGATCCGGGTGACCCGCAACTCCGACAGGGCGGCGTCGACCCGGCGTTCGGTCTGGGGGTCGAGGTGGCTGGTGGCCTCGTCGAGGATGAGCAGGCGCGGCCGGTGCACGATGGCCCTGGCGAGCGCGACCCGCTGCCGCTGCCCGGCCGAGAGCGCGGCGCCGCCCTCGCCGACGTTGGTGTCGTAGCCCATGGGCAGGCGTTCGACGTCGTGGTGCAGCCCCGCGATGAGCGCGGCGGTCACCACGTCGTCGTCCGTGGCGTCCGGGCTGCCGAGCGTGATGTTGTCGCGGATCGAGCCGTTGAACAGCGACAGCTCCTGCAGCACCGCGCCGCATTCGCGCCGCAGCGCCGCCACGTCCAGCTCCTGGACGGGTACGCCGTCGTGCCGGATCTCGCCCGTCTCCGGCCGCAGCAGCCCGAGCACCAGCAGGGCGAGCGTGCTCTTGCCCGACCCGGTACGCCCGACGACGCCGAGCTTCGCCCCCGCGGGCACCTCGAACGACAGCTCCCGCAGCACGGGCGGCGAGTCGGGCGCGTACCGGAAGGCGACGCCCTCGGCCCGGATCGCGACCGGCCGCCCGGCGGGCAGCACGCGGGCGCCGTTCGGCTCGGGGGCGGCGTCGAGCACGTCGTAGATGCGCTCGAACTGGCCGCGCAGCATGGAGTACAGCTGCACCGCCCCCACGAACGCCTGCAACGGCGCCAGCACCGACATCGCCAGGGCGTTCACCGCCAGCATGGTGCCCAGCGACATGCGCCCGCCGAGCACCAGCCACGCGCCGCACCACAGCAGCGCGAGCGGCGCGAACACGGCCACCGCTCCCTGCACCGCCTCGAACCAGGAGCTGGCGCGCCCCCGCCGCAGCATGGCCGTCTGGTACGTCCCGAACAGCTCCCGCCAGCGCGCCTGTGCCCGCGACTCCACGCCGTTGGCCTTGAGCGGCAGCATCGCCTGCAACGTCTCGACGAGATACCCCTGCTCGCCCGCGCGGGCAACCAGCTCGGCCTGGGACAGGGTCCGCAGCCGCCGGTACGAGGCCACCATCAGCCCCGCCTGCCCCACCGCCAGCACGCCGACCATGAGCGCGTACCAGGGGACGAGGAGGACGAGCGCGATCCCGTACGCGGACAGCAGGACCATGTCGAGCGCGAGCGTGACGCTCTGCTGCGTGACCGCCTCCCTGGTGGTGGCGATGCTGCCGACGCGCAGGAGCAGGTCGCCCCGGCTGCGCTGGAGGAAGAACCCGATCGGCAGCCGCAGCAGGTGGCCGACGAAACGGCCGGTCAGCCGCTCGTCGGCGCGGGCCCGGAGGGCGAGCAGGAGGCGGGCGCGCAGGAAGGTGAGCGTGCCGTGCAGCGCCGCCGTGCCGAACACCGCCCACCCGAGCACCGGCAGCAGGTCGCCGCGCCCGGCCGGGACCAGCTCGTCCACCACGGACTTGGTGGCGAGCGGCAGCGCCAGCGCCAGCAGCTGGATGGCCGCCGCCAGCGCCAGCACCCCGGCCAGGCGACGCCGGCCGCCCGGCACCGCCGCGAAGTCGCGCAAATAGCGGACCGGCGTCGACCGCCACGGCGACGCGCGCCTCCTGACGAACCCGGGACCGGGGGCGCACTCGATCACCACGCCGCCGTACCGCCGCGCGAACTCCGCCCGCGGCATGGTCCGGCGGCCGTTGCCCGGATCGACGATCCGCACGCCGCCCCTGCCCAGCCCCTCGACGACGACGAAGTGGTGGGCGGAGAAGTAGGCGATGAACGGCGCCCGCGGCGGCTCGCCGAGCGGTTCCGCCACCCGTTCCGCCGTGGCCGTCAGCCCGCACTCACGGGCCGCCGCGACCAGCCGGGCGACGGACACGCCGTCTCTGCCCGGGCCCAGCAGGTCACGGCACTCGGCGACCGAGGCGTGCCTGCCGTGGTGGCTCAGCAGCATGGCCAGGACGGCGGCCCCGCACTCGCTCGTGGTCAGTTGCAGGCGGACGGGGACGCGGCGCCGCATCACGGCAGCCCCTTTCTTTGGCGGGTACGTGGCGCTTCAGGCGGCCGGCGGGGCCAGGACCAGGACGGACGGCACCTCGGCGGGGGCGGCGAGCCGCAGGAGACCGTGCCCGATCCCCGCCAGACCGGACATCAGACCCGGCGTCGTCACGCCGCCCGGGGTGCCGCAGAGCGGGCCGTCGGCGAGCTGGGCGAGCAGGACGCCGGCCCGCAGGCGCAGGGTGTCCGTCAGGTCGTGCCTGCCCGCGGCTACGGCGTGGATGAGGAGCTCCAGGTTCCCGGCCTCGCCGTGGCACAGGCTGTGGCCGACGATGCCGGGCGGGCTGCTCAGGTACGAGCGCAGCGCCAGGTCCAGGTCGGCGGCGAGGTCACCGGCCGCTTCGGCGCTCAGGCCGGGACGGCGGTGAAGGAGGTCGGCGCGGGCCAGGCCGATGCCGGGCGCGCCGTGGCACCACCCCTGCATGGACGGGGGCAGGCCGGAGGGGTTCGCCGGGGCGTCGGGCAGGTCCCGGAAGTCGGGCCAGTTGCCGATGCGGGCGTCGAAGCGGGAACGCTCATAGGCGAAGGCGGCCAGGCCGGTCTCCGCGTACCGTGCCTCGCCGGTCCGGTCGGCGAAGCGGAGCAGCGCCCAGCCGATCCCCGCCGTCCCGTGGGAGAACCCGGTCAAGGGCGCCGAGGCGGGGATGTGACCGTGCCACGCCACCCCGCTGTCCTGCGGTCGCGCCGTCTCGACGAGCCGGTCGGCGCAGGCGCGGGCCACGTCCAGCGCCTTCGGCAGCCCGGTCGCCTCGTGGACGGCGAGCATCGCGGCCAGGCAGCCGGCCGCGCCGCTCACGACGTCGAGTCCCTCGTCCGTGGCGGCGGCGCCGGTCGTCGCGGCGATCAGGGGTTCGACGTGGTCGAGCAGGCCGGGCGCGCCGAGGTCGCGGGCCAGGTGCGTCAGCGCGTACGCCAGCCCGACGGCGCTGTTGAACGGCCCGCACGGGAACGCCGCGGCATTCCCGGCGATGCCGTCCACGAAGCCGGGGACCCAGGCCAGGGCCCGCATGGCGAGGTCGGCGTGGCGGGTCTCGCCGGTGATCCTGGCGAGCTGGCCGAGGAAGAGGGCGACGCCGGGGGTGCCGCCGTACAGGTCGCTCTTGAGCGTGCCGACCGTCCAGCGGGTCTCGCCCACGAGCTCCATGCCGAGCCAGTTGGCGGCGGAGGCGTCGCGCTGGGCGCGTTCGGCGAGTTCGTCCCCGAGCGCCGTGGCCATGGCCACGAGCCGGTCCGCGAGCCCGTCCACCGGCGGGGTGGGGGCGGCGGGAGCCGCAGGGGCGGTGGGGGTCCAGACGCGGTCGCGGTCGCGGCGGCTGGCCAGGGAGGCGCGGATGATCCACTGCTGCTCGGCCAGATCCCGGGGGCCCATGGCGCGGATCTTGGCGGCGGCGTCCGAGGAGGGCACGCCCGTGAGCGCGCCGGCCAGCGGCTCGTCCCGGCTGGTCCACAGGTCGGAAGTGCCGGGGCGGCCGGCGAAGAGGGGGATGTCGCCGTTCCAGACGTCGGCGATCTCGGCGGGGACCAGCCGGCGGCGGACCGGGTCGTCGGCGCAGGCGGCCCACAGCGCGTCGAGCACGTGGTCGCGGTCCAGGGCGTCACGCATGACATCCGGGTGGGTCGACTCCAGCAGCAGGGTGCCGTACAGCTGCGTGGGCCGCATCACCACGCGGATCTCGTCCCCCTGGAAGGCCGCCAGGATGCCGCCGGGTGCGAGCAGCTCGTCGCGGTGGGCGGCGATGACCTCGTACGCGCCGGTGAAACCCGACAGGAAGTCCTCGACGTGGTCGGCCGGATCGGCGACGGCGTCACCGACGCCCGGGCGGTTGCTGCTGCCGGGGAAGGCCGCCCGCTCCCGGATCAGCCGCATCTCGTCGGTCCCCGCGGCGGACCAGCCCGCCGACTCGAACGGCAGCGTGCTGCCCGCGTCACCGCCCATGCCTCCCATGTCGAGGGCGCCGCCGTCCTTGCTCCACACGACGGCCGGCAGCAGCCCCACCCGGGCGACCGAGGTGTCCAGCGCCCGTTCGGCCGGGTCGTCGTCGGTACGCCCGCGGGCGCCGCCCCTGGGGATCGCCGGGTGGAACAGCGCCTCCAGGTCGACCAGGACCGGCTGGTCCCCGGCGGCGATGAGGTTCTCGAAGTGGAAGTCCACGCCGTCGAGCGCGTACAGCAGGGCCAGCAGGGCGCCCTGCCGCCGGTAGAAGGCACGTACGCCGGCCTCGTCCGCGCAGGGCCCGTGCTCGGCGTACTCCACCCAGCCGTGGCCCGGCCGTTCCAGGACGGTCAGCACGCGCAGGCCGAGGCCGGGCATCCGGACGTCGAGCCAGCCGAGCGCCCGGTTGAAGTGCGTGTGCACGGCCAGCGACCGCGGTTTGTACACCACCCGCGCCCCGCTCTTGAACCGCAGCAGCCCGACCGACCGCCCGCCCCGGTGCCCGTCGCCCACGCCCATGACCACCTCGGTCAGCGGCCCCGGCTCGGTCCCGCCGAACAGCTCCGCCACGATCGCGGACCGGTCGGCCGCCAGCCGCCGCAGCAGCTCCAGGTAGGTCTCCACGGCGTGGTCGGCGCATTGGGCCATCAGCCGGGCCAGCACGACGTACTCGGACAGCAGCCCCGCCAGCCCCTCCCGGCCGGCCAGTCGCGCCGTGAAGGACCGGAAACGCTCCTCGGCGCTGTCCCCGTGCAGCTCGCCGCGTACCCGGGCCACGTTCAGCTCCAGGACGAGCACGCGCGAGGCGAGCGAGACGAGCTGCCTGCCGAGCTGGTCCGCGAACCCGCGCCGCAGAGCCGCCGGCTTCCCGAGCCCGTCCGGCGCACCGGACGCGATCCGGTCGACGGCGTCCCGGACGAACGGGGCGACGATCCGCGCGAACCCCGCGTCCCACGTGAACGCCGCCTCGTCGAGCTCCGGCGGCGCGACCTGGACGCCGCCGCCCAGGGAG
>NZ_JBSFTC010000376.1:0-9262 GCF_053590415.1 Nonomuraea sp. NPDC003201 | reverse complement strand
GACGACCAGCTCCGGGACGATGAGCGGCGACAGGAACAGCCCCTCGACCAGGCCCTTGCCGGGCAGCTTGCCACGGTGGACGGCGAGCGTGACGGCGGCCGCCGGCGATGAGGGGGGTGACTACTGGATGTTGGAGCGGCGGATGGTGTCGGCCGAGCCGTCGCCGTTGTTGTCGGAGTTGGTGGAGCCGAACCAGATGGCGTTGGCGCCGGGCACCTTCTCGACCGCGCGGAGCCTGCCGTACGTGCCGTTGAAGTACGAGTTGACCGTCGAGACGCTCTCGCCGTTCAGCACGATGCGCCACAGCCGCTGGCCGCGCAGCGCCGCCATGAACACCGTGTTGTTGACGATGGCGATGCCGCTCGGCGAGGCCTCGGAGACGCTCCAGGTGTACTTCGGGTTCGTCATGCCGGACGTGCTGCAGGTGCCCTCGCAGGTGGGCCAGCCGTAGTTCTTGCCCGGCTGGATGAGGTTGAGCTCGTCACGCGAGGAGTTGCCCAGCTCCGACTCCCACAGCCGGCCGGCCGAGTCCCAGGCCAGGCCCTGCGGGTTGCGGTGGCCGTAGCTGTAGACGCGGGTGCCGAACGGGTTGCCGGGCGCGGCGGCGCCGGTCTTGGTGATGCGCAGGATCTTGCCGTTGAGCGAGTCGAGGTCGGGGGCGTTGCTCGACTGCTGCGCGTCGCCGGTGGTGACGTACAGGTAGCCGTCGGGGCCGAACCTGATGCGCCCGCCGTTGTGGTACCGGTTCTTGTCGATGCCCTGGAGGATGGTGGCGTAGCCGCTGAGCGCGGTGCCGTTGAAGTTCATCTTCACGACCCGGTTGCCCTCGGAGGCGGTGTGCATGAAGAACACCTCCTGGTCGCTCGTGCCGTTCCAGGTGGGCGAGAAGTCCAGGCCCATCAGGCCGCCCTCGCCGTCGGTGGTCTGCACGTTGGGCACGGTGCCGACCTGCGTCTTGGTGCCCGACGGGGTGATCTTGAAGACCTTGAACGTGTCGCGCTCGGTCACCAGCGCGTACGTGCCGTCCGGCGCCCAGGAGATGTCCCACGGCACGTCCCAGCCGCCGGCGACGCTGGTCGGCGTCTGCGGCACGGTGCCGCAGGTCCCGGTGGTGAACGACGCGGACGGCGCGCTCGGCGTGGAGAGCTGGTTGGCGCTGTCACGCGCGACCACGTGCACCTGGTACGTGTGCGCGCATTCGAGCGGCACACTGGCCGTCGTGGCCGGCGGGGTGCCGGTCACCGTGGCGAGCACGGCGTTGGTGGCGTTGTCGCGCACGAGGTAGGCCCGCACGCCGTTGTCGTCAGTGGAGGCGCCCCAGGTCACGGTGGCGGAGGCGGACTGCACGCCGCTGACGGTGGGCTGCCCCGGCTGCGACGGCGGGTTGTCGGCGGGTGCGGGCAGCGTCCGGCAGTTCGCCTCGGGGCTGCTCAGCGACACGTTGCCGGAGGCGTCGCGGGCGAAGACCGACAGCTGGTAAGAGAAGTTCGGGTTGAGCCCGGTCAGCCGGTACGGCGGCGCGGTCGCGGTCGCGATCTGCTGGCCCTGGTGGTAGATGTCGTAGGCCACCACGCCGATGTTGTCGGTGGATGGCGGCCAGTCCAGGGTCAAAGCATTGTGCGTGATGTCGGAGCACGTCGGCTGGCCCGGCGAGGTCGGCTTCTCGGTGTCGCCGGGGCCGGTGACCCGCAGCCGGTCGAGGTTCGGGCCGCCGTTGTCCGTGGTGGCCGTGGCCCTGACCGTGTTGCCGCCCGCGTTGAGCGGCGCGTCCACGCTGATCTCCTGCCAGGTCGTCCAGGCACCGGTGCCGGGGAAGGACCGGGCGGTGGCGACCGCGGTGCCGTTGACGGCGATGGTCATCGGCCGGTCGGTGGTGGTGCCGTTGGCGAAGCGGAAGGTCAGGCTCTGGGTGCCGGCGGCGGCCGCGCTGACGGCGAACTCGACGTAGGAGCCGGTGACGTTGTCGTAGTTGACGAACCCGGAGCCGGTGAATCCGGCGTGGTTCGACTCGACGACGCCCTGCGAGATCGTCCCGGACTCGGCCTGGTAGTCGGTGAAGTTCGAGGACTGGACCTCGGCGTCGAGGTAGTCCCAGTTCGGGTTGCCGCCCGCGCCGGTGGCGGTGGCCCTGATCGTGTTCGTGCCCGCGGTGACCTGGGCGGTCAGCGTGATCGTGGTCCAGGTGGTCCAGGCGCCGGTGGCGGGGAAGGACCGGGCGGCGGCGACGGTCGTGCCGTTGACCGCGATGTCGCTGGGCCGGTCGGCGCCGGTGCCGTTGGCGTAGCGGAAGGCCAGCGTGGCCGTGCCCGCGGCGGGCGCGTTGATCGTCCATTGTGTGTAAGAGCCGGCGACGTTGTCCCCGTTGACGAAGCCGGTGCCGGAATAGCCGGCGTGGTTGGACTCGACGACGCCTTGGGAGATCGTCGCGTTCTCGGCTTCGTACCGGGTGGGCGCCGCGTCCGCCGGGAGGGCCGTGGCCATTCCCAGGGCGAGTAAGCAGGCGATGACGCAGGCCCGGGACTTGCTGAAGTTCATCGGGCGCTCCTGGCTGAGAGTGATGCCTGGTGTAAGAGAGGGGAGCTTTCCAAACGTTTGCCATAAACCGTCAGCCCCGTCAATAGTTGGAACGGTCCATTGCTTAGGAAAGTTTCCTAACTTTGTCGCATCGATACATCGGATGACATTGACCGGTAGACAGGGCACCACGCCGGGATGTATCCCTGAGATGCGCAAGGAGATCGGAGCCATGAGCTTCCGATCGTGCAGGACCGCACCGGCGGCACGGCATCACAGCTCGTCAGACCCGGAGTGATACATGGGACGTCTTCGCGCAATCACCGCCACGGCACTCGGCGGCCTGTTATTTCTGCAACCGGTTGCCGTCAGCTCGGCCGCGGCGGCCACCCTCTACGAGGCCGAGAACGGGACGATCTCGCAGGGGGTCGTGGAGTCGAACCACCCCGGATTCACCGGCTCGGGGTTCGTCAACCTCGACAACGTCGCCGGCTCCTCCGTCGAGTGGACCATCCAGGCGGCGGACCCCGGCCCGGTCACGCTCGCCCTCCGCTACGCCAACGGGACGGCCGCCGACCGCCCCATGACCGTCACCGCCGGTGGCACCGGCACCACCCTGTCCTTCCCCGGCACCGGCGCCTGGACCACCTGGCGGACCGTCACCGTACGGGTCACGCTGACAGCCGGCGCGAACGCGGTCAAGGCCACGGCCACCACCGCCAACGGCGGCCCGAACCTCGACTCGCTGAGCGTGGACCCCTCCTCGGCGGGCACCGACTGGTCCCGGGCGATGGTCGACTCGACGATGGCCCGCTTCTCCCCCGGCACGCTCGGCGGCTGGAGCTACCCGCAGGGGCTCTACCTCTGGGGCCAGTACCTCGTCTACCAGCGCACCCGCGAGCCCCGCTACCTGCAGTACATCAAGGACTGGGCCGACCGGTTCGTGGACTCCTCCGGCGGCATCTCCCAGACCTTCGGCAACCTCGACAGCATGCAAGCCGGCAACGTCCTGCTCGCCCTCTACCGGGAGACCGGGCAGGCCCGCTACCGCACCGCCGCGGCCAAGATCAGGACCCGGCTGAACACGTACCCGCGCACCTCCGACGGCGGCTGGTGGCACTCCACCTCCACCTCCCGCGAGGGCCAGCTCTGGGGTGACGGCGTCTACATGGCCGACCCGTTCCTCGCCCGGTACGGCGCCTGGGTGGCGGCCGACTCCTTCACCAGCGCCGAGCCGGCCAAGCAGCTCGAGATCTACTGGAGCCACCTGCGCCGCACGTCGGGCCAGGCCGCCGGGCTGCTGTACCACGCCTACGACGAGCCGGGCGGCCCCACCGCGTCCTGGGTCAAACCCTCCCTGGGCAACACGAACGGGATCTCCTGGTGCCGGGCGATGGGCTGGTTCGGGATGGCCGTGACCGACATCCTCGAGCTGATCCCGGCCGACCATCCGCGCCGGGCGGCGCTCATCGACATCCTGCGCGAGCTCGTGCCCGCGTACGCCCGCTGGCAGGACCCGGCCACGGGCCGCTGGTGGCAGGTGGTCACCGAGCCGTCGAACCCGTCGAACTGGACGGAGACGTCGTGCTCGGCGATGTACACGTACACGATCTCGCGGGCGGTCGAGCGCGGGTACGTGGACGCCTCCTACCGCGCGAACGCCGAACGCGGCTACCAGGGAGTGCTCGCCCAGGTGTCGCTCGGCTCCGACGGGCGGACCAACCTCGTGGGCGTCAGCGAGGGCACCAACGCCAGCGACTCGCTCGCCTTCTACTTCGGGCGCGGCCGGCCGGTCAACGACTTTCACGGGCTGGGGGCGTTCCTCATCATGAACGAACAACTGAGCGGCTGAAGTGTGTATTTTGGTCACTTCCGTATCGCCTGCAACACGGAGAGAGACCGCGTGCGTTCCGCAAGACTCGTCCTCGGCGCCGCCCTCGCCGCCTGTGTCCTGCCCGTCTCCACCCCGCCCGCGGCGGCCGCGGCGGCCGTGCCGCTCGTCGCCGGGTCCGCGACCGTGCCAATCGTCGCCGGGTCCGCGACCGTGCTGCCCCCGGTCAGGGCGCAGCTCGCGGTGCCCGCCGCGGTCTCGGTGGAGATCAAGGGGCAGGCGCAGCGGACCAGCTACTACTGCGCCCCGGCGTCCAGCGCGATCGTGCTGCGCGCGTTCGGCGTCAAGCGCGGTCAGGACCAGCTGGCCAAGGAGATGAGGACGAGCGCCGAGGCCCGCTCGACCAAGCGGGAGTACGTGCTGGCCGTGCTCAACACGTACGTCAGGCCGGAGGGCTACCAGTTCCGGCTCACGTACGCGAAGGACGACCCCGCCGCGCTGATGGCGCAGGTCTCCCAGGCGGTCGGCGTGCTCGGGAAGCCCACGATCGTCGCGGTCCTCGGCAACCGGCTGCCCTGGAGCAGGAAGAAGCGCGACTTCGGCCACGCCATCGTCGCCCACGGCTACGACACCGCGAAGGGCACGATCACCGTCTGGGACCCGAACCCGCGCCGGGGAGCCACCGGCACCCACGTGATCCCCGCCAAGGACCTGGCCGCCGTCGTCTTCGACATCCCCGCCAGGGGGATCGGCGGGGTGTTCGAGCTGTCCAAGCCGCTCCTGCCGCGGTGACGGCCACGCCTTAGGATGATCCCGTGGGGGTCGAGTTCGGGATCCTGGGCGAGGTCAGCGCGTGGGCGGACGGCCGGCCGATCAACCTCGGGCCCGCACGGCAACGCTGCGTGCTGGCGGCCCTCCTCGTCGACGCCAACCATCCCGTCTCCCTCGACCAGCTGACCGACCGCGTCTGGGGCGACGCTCCGCCGCAACGGGCCGCGGGCACGCTGCACAGCTACCTGTCCCGCCTGCGTTCCATCCTGTCCCCCTCCGACGGCATCCACCGCAGCGCCGCCGGCTACCTCCTGCGGGTGCGGGAGGAGGCGGTGGACCTCCACCGCTTCCGCGCGCTGCTGGCCCGGGCGCGGGCGAGCGACGACCGGGAGGCCGCCCGGCTGTACGGGGTCGCGCTGGGCCTCTGGCGCGGGGAGCCGTTCGCCGACCTGGACACCCCGTGGCTGGCGGCCCTGCGCCACACGCTCCAGACCGAACACCTGTCCGCCCGGCTCGACCACCACGACGTCCAGCTCCGGCTGGGCCGGCACGCCGAGCTGCTGCCCGAGCTGGCCGTACTGGCCGATCGCCACCCGCTCGACGAGCGCCTCGTCGGGCAGCTCATCCTCGCCCTCTACCGCAACGGCCGCCAGGCCGAGGCGCTCGACCGCTACGAGCGGACCCGCCGCCGGCTGGCCGACGAGCTGGGCGCCGATCCCGGCCCCGACCTGCGGCGGCTGCACCTGCGGATGCTCAGCGCCGAGACCGCGCTCACCCCGCGCCCCGTTCCGGTGCCCCGCCAGCTCCCCCCGCCGCCGCCGTCGTTCGCGGGGCGCTCGCGCGAGCTGGCCGCCCTCGACCGGATCATGGCCGCGTCCGGGAACACGGTGGTGATCTCCGCCATCGGCGGCACGGGCGGCGTCGGCAAGACCTGGCTCGCGCTGCACTGGGCGCACGGCAACTTGCCCCGCTTCCCCGACGGCCAGCTGTACGTGAACCTGCACGGCTTCGACCCCTCCGACGCGCCCATGCCGCCCGAGACGGCGGTGCGCGGCTTCCTCGACGCCCTGGGCGTGGACGCCGCCGCGGTGCCCGTCGGCCTGGAGGCGCAGGCCGCGCTCTACCGCAGCCTGGTGGCGGGCAAGCGGATGCTGATCGTGCTAGACAACGCCCGCGACACCGACCAGGTGACCCCGCTGCTGCCCGGCAGCCCGTCCTGCGCGGTGCTGGTCACCAGCCGCCGTCAGCTGCCCGGCCTCATCACCGGCCACGGCGCCCGCCCCATCCCGCTCGACGCCTTCGACCCGGAGGAGGCCCGCCAGGCGATCACCCGTCTGCTGGGCGAGGAGCGGGTGCGGGCCGAGCCGGACGCGGTGGCCGACCTGCTCGACCGCTGCGGCGGGCTGCCGCTGGCGCTGGGCATCGTCGCGGCCCGCGCCCGCATGCATCCCGGCTTCCCGCTGGCCGTGCTCGCCGGGCAGCTGCGCGCCTCCCGGCTCGACCTCCTGGACGCCGGGGAGCGGACGGCCAGCCTCCGCGCGGTCTTCTCCTGGTCCTACCGGGCGCTCACGCCACCGGCCGCGCGCCTGTTCAGGCTGCTGGGGAGCGCGTTCGGCCCGGATCTCGGCGGCGCGGCTGCGGCTAGCCTGGCCGGGCTCACGGGCGGTGGGGTGCGGGCGCTGCTCGGGGAGCTCGTACGGGCGCACCTCGTCACCGAGAACGTCGCCGACCGGTTCACCATGCACGACCTCCTACGCGCCTACGCCGCCGAACAGAACCTCCCCACCACCCCTGCCTCCCCCACCACCCCTGCTCCTCCCGCCACCCCTGCCTCCTCCTTCGACCTCCGCGACCCCGACACCGCCGACCCCGCCACCTACGCCGGCCACGCTGCCCTCGACGGCCCCAGCTCCTCCTCTTTCTCCTCCTCCTCCGATCAGCGGCGGGCCGCGACGTGCCGCCTGCTCGACCACTACCTGCACACGGCCCACGCCGCGGCCCTGATCATCAACCGCAGCCGGCAACCGCTGACCCTGGAGGAGCCCCAGCCGGGGACGTCCCCGGAGAACCCGGCGGACCACGACCAGGCGATGGAGTGGTTCGCCACCGAGCACCCCACGCTCATGGCCGCCGTCCGGCACGCCGCCGACACCGGCCTCGGCACCCGCGCGTGGCAGATCGGCTGGACGCTCAGCGACTACCTGGACCGCCAGGGGCGCTGGCTCGACCTGCTCGCCGCCCACAGCGCCGCGCTCGCCGTCGCCCGGCGGCAGGCGGACCGGTTCGGCGAGGCCCAGTCCCACGCCGGGGCCGGCCGCGCCCTCATCCGGCTCGGCCGGCTCGACGACGCGCGGGCCTACCTGGAGCGGGCGATCGCCCTGTTCACCGAGCTGGGCGACCGTGACGGCCGGACCCGTACGCATCTGGGCCTCGGCTTCATCCACCAGAAGCAGGACCGGCCCCGCGCCGCCCTCGAACAGTTCCACCAGGCCCTCGCGCTCCACCGCGAGGCGGGCAACGAGGCGGGCGCGGCCTTGTTCCTCAACTCGATCGGCTACCAGCTCGTCCTGCTCGGCGAGTACGAGGAGGCGATCCCGTACTGCCAGGAGGCCCTGGACCTGCACGCGAAGCTGAGTTACCGGCACGGCCAGGCCAGCGCGGGCGACAGCCTCGCCTTCGCCTACCACCACCTCGGCCGCTTCGCCGAGGCCGCCGAGCTCTACCGGCGTTCCATCGGCCTGTTCCAGGAGGTCGGGGACCGCTGGCACGAGGCCGACACCACCGTTCACCTCGGCGAGATGTACGACGCCGCCGGCGACCGCGCCGCCGCCCTCGACACGTTCCGCCGCGCTCTGGAGCTGCTGGAGCAGCTCAACCACCCGGACGCCGACCGCCTGCGCGCCAGGCTGGCGAGTAACCCTTAGACGTTACTCGAAATGGAAAGGGCGGTTACGCAGCGCACTGTTAGCTTGGCCGGGCATCGCCATCCATACGGAGGGAAACAGCTTCATGGCTATATCGTTCGGCCGCATGACCCGTCCCGTCGGCCTCGGGCTCGCCGTGGCGCTCGGCGCCACGCTGTCCTTCGGGATCGCCACGCAGGCGTCCGCCACGACGGCGTCGTCGGCGCAGAGCGTCGCTGAGCAGCGGGTGAAGGTCTACGAGCTGGTGACGAAGGACGGCGGCTTCTTCTACACCAGCAACGAGGCGGAGAAGGAGAGCGCGATCACCAAGCACGGCTGGTCGCTGACCCAGACCCCGATGTACTACATCTCGCGCGCCCCCTTCGCCGGCGGCAAGCCGCTCTTCCGGCTGCGCTGGGAGAGCAAGGCCTCCTACATCGTCACCGGCTCCGTCACGGAGCGGGAGTCGCTCGTGAACTCGGGCAAGTTCCGCTACGAGGGCATCCTCGGGTACGCGCCCGCCGCGGCCTCCGCCGGTGAGACGGTGAAGATCTTCCGCCTGTCGAACAACAACAAGTGGCGCCTCGCCATCGAATCGCACACCCAGAAGATCCTGGCCAACGAGCCGGGCTGGAATCTCGACGGCCCGCTGTTCAACCAGTTCACCAAGGCCGGCTGAGCAGCAGTTCGTTGAACGGGGGCGCGCCGGATCCCGAGCGCCCCCGTTCCCCTTGGGGGATTCAGCGGAGGCACAGCTCCAGGAGCGCCCCCGCCCTGGGCGTGCGGTCGATCCACACCTCGCGGCCCCGGCGCTCACGGGCGATGAGCCGCGCCGCGACCAGCCGGTCACAGTGGAACGTCAGGCTGCTGGGCGGGATGTTCATGCCGCCGGCCAGCGTGGTCATGGTCATGGGCCGGTCGAGCGTACGCAGCAACTCCGCCCGTACCGGTCCCACGAGCTCCGAGAGGTCGTCGCAGTCCGTACGCCACAGCCTCCCGGCCGCGGGAACCGGATACGCGATCCACACGGTCTCCGGGTCGTCCAGCCCGACGATCAGCGCGTCCTTGCCCGCCAGCATCGGCACGAGCACCAGCGACCGGTCCCCCAGCTCGTGGACACCGGCCGCGACCCCCTCGATGACCAGGCCTTTCTCGTCGCGGACAAGCCGCCCGGCGAGCGAGCCGAGCAGCGCGTCCGCGCCGCCGCGCACGCTTGCGACGCCCACCCGCGCGACCTCCCTGT
>NZ_JBSFTC010000375.1:0-9284 GCF_053590415.1 Nonomuraea sp. NPDC003201 | reverse complement strand
CTCGGCCGCGGCACGCCGCACGCCGCCCGGGCCGGGCTGGTCACCGCCTCCCTGGCCATGGACGACCTGATCGCCGGCTCCGGCGTCGCCTACCGCGCCCTGGCCAGCCCGTCCTTCTTCGAGAACCTGCTGGAGGAGGCCGCCTCGATCCGCGAGCACGGCGTCTTCACCGACACCGTCGCCGCGGACCGTCCGGCCCCGCTGGTGGCCGTCGCCGACATCGCCGCGACGGCGGCCGGGCTGCTGCTGGAGCGTTCCTGGACCGGCGTCGGCAGTGTTCCGGTGCTCGGCCCGCAGGACCTGTCGCCCGACGACCTGGCCCGCATCATGACCGAGGAGCTGGGCCGTCCGGTCCGCTACCGGCGCCAGCCGCTCGACGAGCTGCGCTCCACCCTGCTCGGCTACGGCCTCAACGAGGCGTTCGTCGAGGGCATGGTCGACATGAAGCGCGCCAAGGACCAGGGCCTGGACTCGGGCGTCGACCGCTCGCCGCAGGCGGGCCCGGCCACCGGATTCGCGCAGTGGTGCGCGCAGACTCTCAAGCCCGCCGTCCTCGCCACACCGGAGGCCGTCGATGCCCACTGACCGAACCGAGCCGCCGGTCACCGCGTTCATGCTGGTCAAGACAACGCCCGAGTGGCTCGCGATGACCGTGGCCGAACGCGTCCAGGCCTTCACCACCCACGTCGTCCCGGTGATCGAGGCCCGCACCCGCGGCGTCCGCTCCCGCTTCTACGACACGGAGTTCTACTCGGCGCGGGTCACCGACATCTGGGTCTGGGAGGCGGACGACCACGACGCCTACCGGCTGCTGATCGACGCGCTGCGCGAAACCCCCTTCTGGGACCGCTACTTCGACGTTGTGGACCTGCTCGTGGGCACCGAGAACGGCTACGCCCGCACCTACGACCTGGAGCCGGTGGCCACCCTCACCACCTGACGCTCCAGCCTGACCCGTCGGTGCCGCCACCGCCCTGTGGAAGCACCGGCGCAGATGGTCACCAGGCGGACGGGTTGACCTTCACGTATGGGTCAACCCCTACCGTCGTCGGCATGGAAGCACCTTCGAAAAGCCCAATATTCTCCGGCACCGGACTGGAGGTCCGGCTTGTCGCACGCCCGGAGGGCCTGCCCACTCCCGGCGACTTCGAGGTCGCCGAGGTCGCCGTCCCTGATCCCGTGGCGGGTCAGGTACTGGTCCGCAATCTGTTCATGTCGCTCGAGCCCGGCATGCTCATGTTGATCGCGGGGACCTCCGGTCTGCCGATGCCCCGCTATGAGATCGGTGAGGCGATGTACGGAGCCGCCATCGGTGAGGTGGTGGCCTCTGCCGACCCGTCACTTGGCGCAGGCGACCTGGTGACGCATCGGTTCGGCTGGCGTGAGTACGCCGTGGGGCAGGCCGGGCTGTTCCGCCGCGTTGCCCGCAACGCCTACTCGACGCCTTCCACCTACCTCGGCTCCGGGCTGGTCGCGTACGTCGGGCTCATGGACGCCGCGGAGCTACGGCCCGGCGACACCGTCTTCGTCTCCAGCGCGGCCGGCGCGACTGGGACCATGGCCGGTCAGATCGCCCGGCTCAAAGGGGCGTCCCGGGTGATCGGCAGCGCCGGATCAATCGAGAAGGTCGCCCATCTGACCGGCGAACTCGGGTTCGACGCGGCCTTCGACCATCACGACGGCCCGATCGTGGACAGGCTGCGCGAGGCCGCCCCCGAAGGCATCGACGTCTACTTCGACAACGTGGGCGGCGAACAGTTGCGTGCCGCGATCGAGGTCATGAACCCGCATGGCCGCATCGCACTGTGCGGAGCCCTCGACCGGCAGGGCAGGAGCCGTCCTGACGACGGGCCGGGCGACCTGCTCAGCGCGATCGGCAAGCGCCTCACCATGCGCGGCTTCACCACGAGCGATCATCCTGACCGTGCTCCGGAGTTCGACACGCAGTTCCGTACCTGGCTGAGCGAAGGCGCGATCGTCTACGACGAGACGGTGATCGACGGGCTCGCGAACGCGCCGCAGGCCCTCCTCGATCTCGTGAAGGGCACGTACACCGGGAAGACAGTGGTCCGGCTAGGAGCTTGACCTGGACGTGAAGCCGCGCTGTCGGAGGTGCCTGTGATGCTCATCGGTGAATTGGCCGCGAAGGCCGGGACCACGACCCGTGCCCTGCGCTACTACGAGGAGCAGGGTCTCCTGGAGCCCGGCCGTACGACCGCGGGACATCGCGTGTACGAGCCCGGCGCGACCCTCCGCGTCCGCAACATTCGTGAACTGCTGGCCTGCGGGTTCACCGTCGAAGATGTGAAGTCGTTCCTGGACCATCTCGACGCTGAGCTGCCCGAAATGTTCTGCGACGCGCCACCGTGCGCCGCCAGTAACGCCGTCGCCGCGCAGCGGGTGGCCGAACTGGAGAAGCGCATCGCCACTCTCACCCGGCTGCGCGACAGCCTTGTCCACCGCTTGCCCTGGGTGGCGGCACCCGACGACACCGGGCGGGTCACCTGATTACGAGGTGCCGGCAGGGCGAGTACACCATCCGACGCGCCGGGTAAGACAGCCCGATCCGGTGGTCGTCACAGGTCGGGCACGCGTCACTCGGTCGCGTCGAGGGCGGGACGGAGTTCGGCCCAGGCCCATGCTCCGAGCGTCGTGTCGGTCGTGGTCAGGGGCGTCCTCGGCAGCTCGGGGACGAATCCCTCCCGCAGTCCGGTCGACATGCCCATGATGGCCTCGACCTGCGCCGGGGACATGCCGGCGCCGGCCAGCGTGGCGCGCATGTCGTCGTCGGCGACACGGTGGGCGGTGACCGTGCGGCCCAGGACATCGCCGACCACGGCCAAGGCATCGTCCCAGGACAGGTCCCGTGGCCCGTGCACGGCCTGCACCCGGCGGCCCGACCAGTCGGCGCGCAGCAGCAGGGACGCGGCCACCGCGGCGATGTCGGCCGGAGCGACCCAGGAGAACGGCATGCCGGTGGGCAGGAGCACGGCCACGCTGCCCGAGCGGATGTTGTCGAGCTCGAACAGCAGGTTGCTGAAGAAGTAGCCGCACCGCAGGTGGGTGACGGCGAGGCCGGCGTCCTTGGCGACGACCCGGTCCAGCATCTCCTCGACCCGGGCCAGCCCGTCGATCTCGCCGGCGCCCTCGCGGAGCTCGGCTCCGACGCTGCTCTGCAGGACGGTGCGGGAGATGCTGTTCTCGGCGACCGCGGCGGCGACGACCTCGCCGACCTCGGCGTACGCCGCGACGGGGTCGTCGGCCTCGCCGGGCGGCACGATGAGGAACAGCGCGTCGACGCCGCGGGTCGCCTCGGTGACGGCCGCGGCGTCCCGCAGGTCGACCTCGCGGGCGTCGACGAGGTCGCCCCAGGTCGCGCGGGGCTGCTCGGGGTGGCGGCTCAGCAGCCGCGGACGGACACCGGCGCGGACCAGGTGACCGACCAGGAAGCGGCCGACGTTGCCTGATGGTGCTGTGATGGCGATCTCCATGACATCCACCGTACGGATAGATGTGGCCGGATCCTGTCCGCGACTGTGGCGACACTGGAGCTATGACCGACTTCGTCCCTGCCGATGGCGACCCCGCCGGACGGACCCTCCGGCTGCTGGAGTTGCTGGCCGCCCGGCCGAGCTGGTCGGCTTCCGATCTGGCCGGGCGTCTGGAGGTCAGCACCCGCACCGTGCGTCGCGACGTGGCCCGTCTGCAGAGCCTCGGGTACACCGTCGAGAGCCGGCCCGGGCCGGGCGGCCACTACGCGCTGCGTCCGGGGCACCGGATGCCGCCGCTGGTCTTCCAGGACGACGAGGTCGTGGCTCTGGTGGCGGCCCTGCGCATGGTCGAGGGGATCCTTGCCGGGGACGCCGCGCACCGGGCGCTGGCCAAGCTGTCGCAGGTGCTCCCGCGGCGGCCGCGCACCGTCCTGGACACCGCCGCCGCGGGCAGCGAGAGCGTCGGCTTGGAGCCCGGGGGCGTGGAACCCTCGACCCTGGCGACGCTGCTCCGCGCGGCCGATCAGAACCTCGTGCTGCGGTTCGGCTACCGCGACCGGCACGGGGCCCCCAGCCGGCGGCGGGTGGAGGCGGTGCGGTGCCTCTACGCCCGCGGACGCTGGTACGTTCTCGCCCACGACCTCGACGCCGGCGACTGGCGGGTGTTCCGTCTCGACCGCGTGCGGGAGCCGGAGGCGGGGGAACCGGGGTCCGGCGACCGCGGCCGGCCGGCCGCTGACCTCGCGACCTGGCTCGCCACGGACTTCGGCCGTCGGCCCGAGGGCTGAGAGCTCAGCTCGGCGAGCCCTTGCCTTCCGGGTCCAGCGGCGTCTGCTTGCAGGTGGTGCCGCGCTTCGGGGGCTGAGCGCTGATCAGGTACTGCTCGACCGGCTCGCGGATGCACTTCTCCGTGTTGGTCAGGTAGGCGGTGTGTCCGTCGCCGTCATAGGTGAGCAGGACGCCGGACGTGAGCTGGTCCGCCAGGCTCTGAGCCCACTTGTACGGGGTCGCGGGGTCGCGGGTGGTGCCGATCACGAGGATCGGCGGCGCTCCGGTCGCGGTCACCGCCCCGGGCTGCCGGGTGGGCTTGACCGGCCAGTACGCGCAGGCCAGCCACGGCCACACGACGAACGAGCCGAAGTGCGGCGCGACCTTCCCGGCCCGGTCGGCCAGGTCCTGAACGGCCGCGAGATCGGCGGGAAACGGCTTGTCGACGCAGTTGACCGCCTGCAGTGCCCCGAACGGGGCGATCATCTCCTGCGCATAACCGAGCTTGAACAGGCCGGTGCCGTCACCGTCGTCGATCGCCTGTATCAGCGCCTGCCGCAGCGTGGGCCAGTAGCTCCGGTTGTAGAGGGCCGTGTAGATCCCCTGCGTCACCCCGTCGTCGTCCACCGGGACGCGGCCGTCCGCCCGGTTCTTCAGGGGTTCGCGGGCGGCCCGTTCCTGCAGGCCGGAGATCTTGCCGACGGCCCGGTCCACGCTCCCGGTGCCCAGCGGGCAGCCGGTGGTCCTGACGCAGTAGGCGGCGAAGGCGCGCAGGGCCGTCTCGAAGCCCTCGGCGTGGCCGAGGAGGAACTCCTCGCCCGTCAGTTTGGGGTCGGACGCGCCGTCCAGGACCAGGGCCCGCACGTTCCGGGGGAACTGGTCGGCGTAGAAGGCGCCCAGGTACGTGCCGTACGAGAACCCGAGGTAGGTCAGCCGCCTGTCGCCGAGCGCCGCCCGCAGCACGTCCATGTCGCGGGCGGCGTTGACCGTTCCGACGTACGGAAGATCGGCCCCGGACCTGGCCTCGCAGGCCGCCACGAACGCCCGCCAGAACGTGACCTCGGCGTTGACCTGGGCGCGCGTGGTGGGCGGATCGTAGAGGAGGCGCTGCTCGGCCTGCCGGTAGTCGAGGCAGCGCACCGGATCGCTCCGCCCCACGCCGCGCGGGTCGAACCCGACGAGGTCGAAGCGATCTCGCAGTGCCTCGCCGAACGCCTGGCTGGAGGTGCGGACGAAGAGGACGCCGGACGCGCCGGGCCCTCCAGGGTTGGTCACCAGTGAGCCGATGCGCCGGGATCTGTCTTTCGCGGGCAGCCGGATGACGGCGATCTTCAGCTGGTGACCCTCGGGACGGGCGTAGTCCCGTGGCACCTTCAACGTGGCGCACTGAAAGCCTTCTCTGCAGTCCGACCACGACAGTTTCTGCTGATAAAACGGCTCAAGGCCGGTTGGCGGCCCGGTCGCCGTCATCGTCAGGCTCTGCGCGCCGGCGCACGCGACCACGAGCATTCCCGTCGCCACGGCCACCGCTGCTCTCCGAAGTGCCGTCACCGCCCATTCCCCCTGTTTCGGGCGATTCATTACTCTACGTGAGGCTATGTACCCATTCAGTTATTGTGTAACGCAAAGTGAGGGGCGGAGGCATCGACACCTCCGCCCCTCCGGTCCCTGGGAGTCAGGACCTGCGTCGCGAGGAGCGCCATGGGCATATGGAGAACCTCGCCGGCCCTCGCGACACTAATCCGCCTCCCGGCGCCGCGTCTGCGCAGGATTACTCAGAAGCTCATCATCCGCTCGGCCGGTGCGGGGCGCAGCGGCGGCACCATGTGCACCCTGGCCGAGCCGATGTCGAAGTACAGCCCCACCAGCTCCAGCTTCCCGGCGCGCACCTGCTCGTCGACCTTCCGGTAGGTGCGCAGGTTCTCCAGCTGCTGCTGCACGTTGACCCGGCACAGCACGTCCAGAGCGCCGCTGTGCAGCCGGTCTCCCTCGGTCTCGATGAACGTGGCCAGGCTGTGGTTTCCGTGCCGCAGCCACCTCCTCAGCCCCGGCAGGCTGCCCGCCTGCACCCCGCCGCTCAGCACCCCGGCCATGGCGCCGCACCCGGAGTGCCCGCACACCGTGATCGTGTGTACGCCGAGGACCTGCGTGGCGTACTCGATCGCCGCCACCACCGAGTCGTCGTGCGGTTCGGAGCCCCGGCGCGGCACCAGGTTGCCGATGTTGCGCACCGTGAACAGGTCTCCGGGCCCGCTCGCGGTGATGAGGCTGGGCACGATCCGGGAGTCGGCGCACGTGATGAACAGGTGCGAGGGCTGCTGCTTGCGGGCCAGCTCGGTGAAGATGGGCCGGACCAGCGGCGCCGTACGCCGGTGGAACTCGCGCGCCCCCGCCGTCAGCAGGCACTCCACCTCGGCGGAGTCGGGAGCCGAGGGACGGACGGGATGACGGCGGTGCGACCACGGCAGCCACCAGCGGTCCGGCACCTTGGGCGGCGACTTCACCGGGAACATGCGCGCGCCGCTGGCCGCCAGCGTGTACCACTCGTCGTGCAGCTCGTCGATGTCGACCGTGCCGCCCATGCGCTCGTGGTCCAGCCGCCAGGAGTGGATGGCCTCGAAGGCGGCGTTGTCCATGAAGTCGATGTTCAGGTCGAGGTCCACGGCGGTGGCCGGGGCGATCGTCCGCAGTTCGTGCGTGAGCCTGGGCACCCCCAGGAACGTCAGCGAACCGGACACCGTCACGTGCAGCCGCCCGTCGCCGCCGTCGCGCTTCATGACCGTGACCCAGGTCAGGCGGCGCAGCGCGAGCAGCGCGGCCAGGATCAGCCCCACCACGACGCCCTCGGCGAGCCCGAGCGCGATCACGGTGAGCATCGTCACCACGTAGACGGGGACCTCGCCGTGGCCGTGCACCTTCCTGATGTGACCGAGGTTCACCATCTGCACGCCGATGAACACCAGCAATGCCGCCAGCGCCTCCAGCGGGATCAGCTTGATCGTCCAGCCGAACCCGATCGCGAACACCAGCACCCACACCCCGTGCAGGATCGCCGACCAGCGGGTACGCGCGCCGGCCTGCACGTTCGCGGTGCTGCGCACGATCACCCCCGCCACCGGCAGGCCGCCGAGGGCGCCGGTGACCATGTTCGCGACGCCCTGACCGGTCAGCTCCTGGTCGAGGTCGGCGCGGCGGCCGCCGTGCATCCCGTCCACCGCCACGCAGCACAGCAGCGACTCGCACCCGGCCAGCAGCGCCACCAGCAGCACCGCCCCCACAATCAGGTGCCAGTCGCCGTGCGGCAGGACCGGGAAGGCCCACTCGGTGACGCTGTGGGACAGGTCCACGCGCGTGACGTCCCACTCGAACACCCACGCCGTCCCCGCCGCCACGACCAGCGCCACCAGCGGCGCGGGCACGACCTTGACCCGCTTGGGCAGCCGCGTCCACAGCGCCAGCACCGTGATCGTGAGCAGGCCGACGGCGACCTTGTGACCGTGCAGGTTCGCGATCTGGCCGGGCAGCTCGATCAGGTTGGCCACGGCCGAACGCTGCGAGCTGCCGCCCAGCACCACGTGGAGCTGGGCGAGGGCGATGATCACGCCGACGGCCGCCAGCATGCCGTGGATGACCGCCGGCGACACCGCGAGTGCCGCCCTGGCCGCCTTGAACACGCCCAGCAGGAGCTGTACGGCACCGGCCAGCAGGGTGATCATGCAGGTGGCGCGCCATCCGTACGTCTGCACGAGATCCACGACCACCAGCGACAACCCGGCGGCGGGTCCGCTGACCTGAACGGCGGAGCCGCCCAGGACGCCCGCCACGATCCCGCCGACCACGGCGGCGATCAGACCGGCGGCCAGTGGCGCGCCGGAGGCCATCGCGATGCCCAGGGACAGGGGCACCGCGATGAGGAAAACCACGAGCGAGGCTGGCACGTCATGCCGGAGGGTGCTCAGCCAGCTACTCTTCGTGTCGGGGATCATGGAGCAAACCCTATTGCTCCGTCGACCCTGCTTTAGGGGTGTCTCACGCTGGTTTTACCCATTAATGGGCGCGTGCGTTCACCGGTAGTAGTCGTGCGGGTGTTCCTGGTCGGACCCGCGACGGTGGTTGCCGCCGTCGTTGCCGTTCTGGGAACCGTACGTCGGCCACGAGGTCGCGCTCGACGGCGGCTCCGGCCAGGCGGCGGCCGGGGCGGTGGTGATGTCGCCCGTCTCGTACGCGAACGGCGCGCCCTGCGGCGTCGGAGGCACCGGAGTCGACGTGGACAGCACGTCGTCGTAGGCCGAGACCGCCCTGCCGGGCACGGTCGGGGTGCCGGTGGCGGGGGAGGGGCCGGTGAGCGGGTCGGTGTCGTCGGCCACGGCCCAACCGGAGCGCACCTCGTACGAGGCGGGGTAGGAGGAGCGCGCGGCGGGCTGCTCGAACGCCGGCCAGGACGTGCCCGAGCCGTAACCGGCGGCGGGGGTGGGGGTGGGGTCGTCGAGGATGTCGGGCTGCGCGGGCCAGGAGCCGGACGAGGAGGGCGTCGCGGGCGGGTTGGTCCAGGTGGTCTCGGCCGCGTTGTTGTAGACGGGGAACGGGTCGCTCGTGGGCGCGCCGTGGATGGGGGCCGGCTGGGCGGGGAAGGAGCCGCTCGAGGAGGGGGTGGCGGGGTAGGCGCCGCTCCCGCCGGGCTGGCTCACGGGGCCGGCCGGGAAGGTGCCGTTGGCGGCGGGGGCCGCCGGGAAGGAGCCGGTGCCGCTCCTGGGCGAGTTGTTGGACGACAGGGAGTCGGGGCGGGGGGAGGGGACCGGCTTGGCGCCCGCGCCCAGGATGCTCATCACGTCGGCCGTCGGGGCCGCGAACGTCACCGTACGCTGGTCGGCCATCTCCGACTGGGACGGAGCGGGGCGCTTGGCGGGCTCCACCAGGTCGGCGAGGTTGGCCGCGGCGGGGGCCGGCTGGCGCTGCGGCAGGGGGGCCTGGACGGTGGTCGCGTCGGGGTCGACGGCGGCGGCAGCGGGCCGCGGCTTCGCGGTG
>NZ_JBSFTC010000374.1:0-9289 GCF_053590415.1 Nonomuraea sp. NPDC003201 | reverse complement strand
GGCATGGGCTACCCGGGGCCCGACCGGGAGGCGTGGCGGCGGCAGGTCGCCGAACGCCTCGCGGCCACGTACCCGAGCCTGGCCGGGCTCGCGCTGCACACCGCCGTCACCGGCCTGCGCGACGCCAGCCCCGACAAGACCGCCTTCATCGGCCACCACCCGGGACCGCCGGCCTTCCTGTACGCGACCGGCTTCTCCGGGCACGGCCTGTGCAACGCGCCCGCCGCCGGAGAGCTGGTCCGCGACCTGTACCTCGACCAGGACCCCGGCTTCGACGTGACCGCGCTGGCCTTGAGCCCGCGCCGCGCGGGATGACCCAACGACAGACGGACGGGAAGACCCATGAGCCAAGAAAGCCGCCTCGATCAGGACACTCTCGACGCTCGGGAACAAGAAGCCGCAGACGGATACGACCCGGACGCCGGCCCAGGGTGCCCACATGCCCGGTTCGTCCTCGACCCGGCCACCCCGAGCCTGCACGCCGACAACGACCGGCTGCGTGCGGCCGGCCCGCTCGTGCCCGTGACGGCCGAGGGCGTACCCGCCTGGGCCGCCACCCATTACGCCACGCTGCTGACGGTCCTGACCCATCCGAGCCTGTCCAGGGACATCCGCCACTGGGCCACCCGCGACACCTGCCCGGCCGGCACCGCCATCGACCGCATCGTCACCGACACCTCGATGCTCAACGCCGAAGGCGACGACCACCGCCGCCTGCGCACCCCCGTGGCCGGCGCGTTCACCGCGCGCCGGCTCCGGCAGCTGCGCCCCAAGATCGAAGCGTTCACCGAAAGGCTCCTCGACGCCCTCGCCGAGCTGCCGCCGGACGAGCCGGTGGACCTGCGCAAGGAGTTCGCCTACCCGCTGCCGCGGGAGGTCATCTCCGAGCTGATCGGCATCCCGGCCGAGCACCAGGACGCGCTGCACGAGCTCTCCGACGCCGTGGCCCAGGTGTCCGACACACTCGATGACTCGCCCGACGTACGCCGGGCCCTGCACGAACTGCTCGACCAGATCATCGAGGAGCGCCGGGACACGCCCGGCGAGGACCTCATCACCGACCTGTTCAGGCTGCGCGAGAAGGACGGCGACCGGCTCTCGAGCGACGAGCTGTTCGCCACCATCGAGCTGCTGTTCATCGCCGGGCACGTGACCACCGTCAACCTCATCACCAACGCCATCGGCGCCCTGCTCAACAGGCCCGACCAGCTCGAACTGCTGCGCACCGGCCAGTGCGACTACGCCGCGGCGGTCGAGGAGACGCTGCGCTGGGACTCGCCGATCGCCTACTTCCCCATGCGGTACGCCGTACAGGACATCGAGATCGACGGCGTGCACCTGCGGACCGGCGAGCCCGTGCTGGCCTGCTTCGCCGCCACGGGGCGCGACCCCGGCCAGTTCGGCGAGAACGCCCACCGCTTCGACATCACCAACCCGCCGAGCGCCCACCTGGCCTTCGGGCACGGGCCGCACTTCTGCCTCGGCGCGCCGCTGGCCAGGATCGAGGCCGAGATCGCGCTGAAGGCGCTGTTCGAGGCGTTCCCGGAGATCGCGCCCGCCGCGCGGCCCGAGGACCTGGCCCCGCTGGACACGCTGCTGGGCAACAGCACCCGCAGCATGCCCGTCCTGCTCGGCCCGCGCGCCCGCTGAAGCGCCCCGGACGGGCGGGCCTGCCCGTCCGGGGTCAGCCCACGCTCTCCGCGTGCCGCTCGTAGTGCCGCAGGAACAGCTCCTCCAGCGTCGGCGGCCGGCTCACCAGGCTGCGCACGCCCGCCTCCGCGAGCCGGCGCAGCGCCGGGTCCAGCGCCACGCCGTCCACGCTGAACCGCACCCGCCCGTCACCGGCCCGAAGGTCGTGTACCCCGGGCAGCCCGGCCAGCCCGTCCGGCGGCCCCGCCAGCTCGGCCTCGATCGATGTCCGGGTCAGGTGCCGCAGCTCCGCCAGCGTGCCCGTCTCGACCGTGCGGCCGTCCCGGATGATCGTCACCCGGTCGCACAGCGCCTCGACCTCGGACAGGACGTGGCTCGACAGCAGCACCGTACGCCGCGCCCGCTCCTCCCTGACGCACTCCCTGAACACCTCCTCCATCAGCGGGTCCAGGCCGGACGTGGGCTCGTCCAGGATCAGCAACTCCCCCTCGGAGGCCAGCGCGGCCACGAGGGCCACCTTCTGCCGGTTGCCCTTCGAGTACGTCCGCGCCTTCTTGCGCGGATCCAGGTCGAACCGCTCCAGCAGGTCCGCCCTGCGCCGCGCGTTCAGCCCGCCGCGCAACCGGCCCAGCAGGTCGATCACCTCGCCGCCCGACAGGTACGGCCACAGCGTCACGTCGCCCGGCACGTACGCCAGGCGGCGGTGCAGCTCCCCCGCCTCCGACCACGGGTCACCGCCCAGCAGCCGGGCGGTCCCCGAGTCGGCCCGCACCAAGCCCAGCAGGATCCGGATCGTCGTGCTCTTCCCCGCGCCGTTCGGCCCCAGGAAGCCGTGCACCTCACCGGCCCGCACACCGAGATCGAGCCCGTCCAGCGCCCTGGCCGTCCCGAACGACTTCACCAGCCCCTTCACCACGATGGCGTCACTCATGGCGGTGCTCCTCCAGATTCACGCGGTCGCGCCCCGATCGAGGGCCTTCCTGGCCTCAGCGGCCTCCTCCAGGCTGAGCAGCGGGTGGGAGTAGAGGTCCACGATCACCCGCATTAGCTTGACCTGCCCTTCCGGGCTGGTCAGATCCACACCCATGCCACGCTCGACATGCTGGCGCAGCACCGTGGCCGACAACGCCATCGCCGCGATCATCGTCGAACGGGACCGGGCGTCCACGTCGGGAGGATCGGGACGGCTCTTGTCGGCCTCGGCGATCCACCCCTCGCCGAGGTCGACCATCTCGTCGAACAGCGGCGCCGCCCACCCCTCCGTCAGCGCCCGCGCCAGATAGGGCTGGTACGGGCCCAGGACGGCGGCCGGGTTGAGCCCGGCGCCGTAAGGGTCGCTCGCGGCCTGCTCGCTCAGCCTGCGGATCGTCTTCATCAGCTGCTCGTCGCACGCCTCGCGCAGCGCCTGCTTCGAGCCGAAATGATGGCGCACCAGCCCCAGGGACACGCCGGCGCTCTCCGCGATGTCGCGGATCGTCGCCCGCTCGAAACCGTGCTCGCCGATGTGCCGCATCGCCGCGTCCCTGATCCGCGCACGCGCCGTGAGATCCTCCGGATCCGGTACGGTCGTCATCCCGTTCCCCTGTATAGCTCGCTGTTCACCTGAAAAGCAGACTATACCTGTGTATAGCAGCCCCGCAACGCGCCCCCCGGCTACGCACATCCGCCCGTCTCGTTCTACGCTCCAAGCACGACGATCGGAGACAACGCCGTGCCACAGCCCGACCCGGCGCCCATGCGCCTGGCCACCGCCATCCGCCCCTACGACTGGGGCTCGGTGACGGCCCTGCCACAGCTCTTCGGCACCGAGCCCACCGGCCGGCCCCAGGCCGAGCTGTGGATGGGCGCCCACCCCGGCGACCCCTCCACCGTCGGCGGCACCCCGCTCAACGAGCTCATCGCCGACGACCCCGCCGCCACCCTCGGCGAGGCCACCGCCGCCCGCTTCGGCCCCGCCCTCCCCTACCTGCTCAAGGTCCTGGCCATCGAACGGCCGCTCTCCCTCCAGGTCCACCCCACCACCGAGCAGGCCCGGGCCGGGTTCGCCGACGAGGACGCCCGCGGCGTCCCCATCGACGACCCCGCCCGCACGTACAAGGACACCTCGCACAAACCCGAGATGGTCTGCGCGATCACCTCCTTCCACGGCCTGTGCGGCTTCCGCGACCCCGCCGCCACCGCCGCCCTCCTCGACCGCCTCGCCGTGCCGGACCTGGCCCCCTGGAGCGACCTGCTCAGAGCGGGCGACCTGCGCACCGTGTTCGCCCAGATGCTCGACGACGCCCACGAGCCGCTGCGCGCCCAGGTCGAGCAGGCCCTGCGCGAGTCCGACGACCCCGGCCTGGCCGTCTACGGCGACCTCGCCCGCGCCTGCCCCGGCGACCCGGGCGTCACCGCCGCGCTCCTGCTGCACCACGTCAACCTGGCCCCCGGCCAGGCCCTCTACCTCGGCGCCGGGGTCCCCCACGCCTACCTCGGCGGCATCGGCGTCGAGATCATGGCCAACTCCGACAACGTGCTGCGCTGCGGGCTCACCACCAAGCACATCGACGTGCCCGAGCTCATGCGCGTCGTCGACTTCACACCGTCCGACCCGCACCTGGTCCGGCCGGAGCAGGACACGCCCGGCGAGCACCACTACCGGCCGCCGGCCCCCGAGTTCGCCCTCACCCGTTACGACCTCGACAGCCCCCACACGCTGCCCGGAGGCGCCCCCCAGATCGTCCTCTGCATCGACGGGGAGGCCCGCCTGGCCGGCCTGACGCTGCGGCCGGGCGAGTCGGCGTTCATCCCCGCGGCCGCCTCGTCGGTGCCGCTTGCCGGGAAGGGGACGGCGTACCGCGCCGAGCCGGGCGCCTTTACATTGTAGATTCGCTACGACGTTTCGGTCCGGCGTTGAACGTCCCGTTCCTAGGCTCGCCCGCATGAACACTGTGACCATCGAGCCGAGCGTCCTGTACTTCGGGACCCCGGTCGTCCTGCTCTCCACCGAGAACCCGGACGGGACGTTCAACCTCGCCCCGATGTCCTCGGCCTGGGCGCTGGGCCAGGTGATCGTGCTGGGGCTGGGCGCCGAGGGGCAGACCGCCCGCAACCTCATGAGCCGCCCGGAGGTGGTCGTCAACCTGCCCGCTCCCCACCAGTGGGAGGCGGTCGAACGGCTGGCGCCCCTCACCGGCCGGCACCCGGTGCCGGCGACCAAGCACGCGGGCTGCCGGTACGAGCCCGGCAAGTTCGCCGCGGCCGGGCTGCGGCCCGAGCCCTCCGAGACCGTGCGGCCGCCGCGCGTGGCCGAGTGCCCCCTCCAGTTCGAGGCGCGGGCGGAGCGGGTGGGCCACGACGTCTCGGGGTCGTTCGTGATCGCGGAGGCCGTCGTGAGCAGGGTGCACGCGGACCCGCGCATCGTGGTGCCCGGCACCCAGCACGTGGACCCGGGCACGTGGAGCCCGCTCATCTACAACTTCCGCCACTACTTCGGCCTCGGCCCCGAGCTCGGCCACTCCTACCGCAGCCAGACGCCCCGCTAGGGCAGCCGGCGGACCTTGAGCACGCTGTCCGTGCGGGCACCGTGCCGGCCGTCCGGCTCGTCCTGGGCGCGCTCGTACTCCTCGCGGACCTGCACCTCCCACTCCCCCTCCGGCAGCCCGAGAGCGTCCAGGACCTCCTGCGCCGTCGGGAAGTGCACCTCGACGGGCGGGTTGTGCTCCCAGGACGGCCATCCCACGTGCCCGACGACCAGCAGCACCCCGCCGGGGGCGACCGCCGACGCGGCGGCGCGCAGGATCTCCTCGCGCGGCAGGTCCACGAACGAGTGCAGGAAGCAGGCGGAGACGAGGTCGAAGACGCCTTCGGGGAAGGACACGCCCAGGTCGTGGCGCTGCCAGTCGATGCGGTCGGCGACGCCCGCCTCCTTGGCGTGCCCGGCGGCGCGTTCGAGCGCCACGCCGGAGACGTCGGCCGCGGTGACCCGCCATCCCCTGCCCGCGAGCCAGATCGCGTCGCCTCCCTCGCCGGACCCCAGGTCCAGCGCCGTGCCGGGCTCGAGGTCCGACACCTCACGGACGAGCGTCACATTGGGGTTCCCGCTCCAGATCCGGGTCTTCTCGGCGTAACGGGCATCCCAGTACTCCTCAGGTGCCCCGAGGGAGGCGACGTAAGAGGCGTCCATGGCGGCGACGGCGCGGCGGGTCTCCTCGGCGACCAGGTCGGCGTTGATCGCCGCCGCCGCCCGCACCCCCGCCGCCGCGGCGCCGATGACCTGCTCGTTCAGGGTGGTCACGTTCCCCGCCACCCACACCCCGGGCACGCTGGTGGCGCCCGTCGGGTCGGCGGGGACGCGGGTGCCGATCACGTGCCCGGACATCTCCATCTCCTCCGTCTCCAGCCCCAGCGCCGCGAGCAGCCCCGCCTGGGCGGTGAGAAGGCCGGCGGTCGCCAGCGCCTGGCAGGCGACCACGCGCCCGTCGGCGAGCCGCACCCCGGACAGCCTGCCGTCCGTGACCTCCAGGCCCGCCACCTTGCCCTCGACCACGGTGACGCCCCTGGCGGCGAGCTGGCGCCGCTGGTCGTGGCCGAGCTCGGGCGCGGTGTGCGGGAAGAAGGTCACGTCCGCGCTCCACTGCCGCCACAGCAGCGCCTGGTGAACGGAGAGCGGCCCCGTGCCCAGGATCGCGATCGCCTGGTCGCGCACCTCCCAGCCGTGGCAGTACGGGCAGTGCAGCACGTCCTTGCCCCACCGCTCGGCCAGGCCCGGCACGTCCGGCAGCTCGTCGGTCAGGCCGGTGGTGACCAGCAGCCGGTCCGCCTCGACCGTGGCGCCGTCCGCCAGCGCGACGCGGAAGCCCCCGCCGTCGAGCCGCTCGGCGGTGGTGACGGTGCCGGTCACGATCTCCCCGCCGTACCCGATCACCTCCTTCCGGCCCGCGGCCAGCAGTTCGAGCGGCGGGAGTCCCTCGCGCCCCAGGTACGTGTGCACGCCCTCGGCGGGCGCGTTGCGCGGCCGGCCGGCGTCGACCACCAGCACCTTGCGCCGCGCCCGGCCCAGCGTGAGCGCCCCGCTCAGCCCCGCGGCCCCGCCCCCGACCACCACGACGTCGTACTTCGCGTCCATATCGCCTCTCCTCACGGTGATTCCGATGTCCGACACTGTCCGCGCCCGGCGGCCGATTTGACAAATTTCATTGCCGAAATGGCAAAGTAGGTCGCATGGACGACCTCGACGACGTACTCCAGTCCGTGGGGCCGCGGCTGCGGTCGGTGCGCCAGGAGCGTGGCGAGACGCTGGCGCAGCTGTCCGCGAGCACCGGCATCTCCGTCAGCACCCTGTCCCGCCTGGAGTCGGGTCAGCGCAAACCGACGCTGGAGCTGCTCCTGCTGCTGGCCCGGGCGTACCAGGTGCAGCTCGACGAGCTGATCGACGCGCCGGTGACCGGTGACCCGCGCGTGCATATGCGCCCCTTCAAACGGCACGGCACGACGTTCATCCCGCTGAGCCGCCGGCCCGGCGGGGTGCAGGCGTACAAGCAGATCCTCCCGCCGCACTGGCCGGGCTACGAGCCGGGGCCGTCGGACCAGAAGGTCCACGAGGGCTACGAGTGGATCTACGTGCTGTCGGGGCGGCTGCGGCTGCTCCTCGGGGAGCACGACGTGATCCTGGCGGAGGGGGAGGTGGCGGAGTTCGACACGCGGACGCCGCACGCGTCCGCCAATCCCGGCCCGGAGCCGACCGAGATCCTCGCCCTGTTCGGCCCTCAAGGGGAGCGCATGCACGTCCGCGCCCGCCCGACCACCCGGTGAACACCCGGTGGTCTGGTGCATGATGATGCACGTGACCGAGTCGGTGATGCGGTGGGTGCGGCGGCACCGGCCGGACGGCAACCCGCTGCGGCGGCGCTCCGACCGCCTGGAGAGCGCCGTGCTGCTCGTGACGGTGGTCCTCGTCCTGCTCAGCGTGTGGCCCGCGGCGGCTGCGGGGCGGCAGTCGTACGAGCACGCGCTGCCGGCGCTCGGCGACGGGCGCCGGGAGGTGGTGGCGACGTTGCTGGCGGACGCGCCGGTCACGCGCCTGTCGTTCGGGGAGGCGCCCCGGAGCGAGCCGGCCCCGGCGCACTGGACGACGCCGGCCGGGCTGGCGACGACCGGCCGCGTGATGGCGCCGCCCCTGGCCAAGGCCGGCACGGAGGTGCGGATCTGGGTCGATCCCGGCGGCCGGCGGGTCAGCGCGCCACCGAGCCCCGGCGACCTCCGGGTCACGGCCGTGGCGACGACGCTGCTGCTGGTGCTGGTGGCGGCGGTGGTCGCGGGGCTGGGGTTCGCGGGCTTCCGGCTGATGCTCGACCGGGGACGTTACCGCGAGTGGGAGGCCGCCTGGTCGCTGGCCGACGCGCGGTGGCGGCGCCGGCGTTCGTCGTAGATGCCGGGCCGTCGATTCCGTCCTATACCGAAATCGCATGCCCGGTCAGGGCCCCAGTCAAGGTCCTGCCCAGGTCAAGGGCGGTATTCACCCGAATCGCGGTGATCTCCGGGCGTCTAAGGTGTAGGGGATGGGAAGCGTCACCCGGATGAACGGGGTGCGGGCGCGGGGCGTCCTGCCCGGCCAGGCGGAGCTGGAGCCGCCGCGGCCGGTGCGGGCGCCCCGCTGACGCACTCAGGCGTCGGTGCCGAAGCCGTCGAGCGCCTGGCGCTCCTCCAGGTCGCGCAGCTCCTCGAAGACCGTGATGTGCAGGCCCGCGGGCGCGTCCAGCCGGGCGTTCAACGACTCCCAGGGCGTGACCGTGGGCGGCGCCACCTCCGTCGCACCCGCCGCCACCAGCCGCTCGGTGGTGCCCCGCGCGTCGTCCACCTCGAACGCCACCCGGAGCTTCGGCGCCACCTGCCGTCCCACCTCGACCTCGTCGATCATCTTCTTCTGCGCCGGGTTCGCGATCTCCAGCGTGGCCCTGCCGGCGTCCAGGATCGCCACCCGCGCGCCGTCACCGCCGGAGAACGCGGCCTGCTCGGGAAGGCCCAGCACATCACGGTAGAAGGCCAGCGCGGCCTCGTAGTCCTCGGCCTCCACCACCAGCCGGAGCTGCCGTACGGGGCGGTCGTCGGTAGGTGCGCTCATGCGATCTCCTCAGCGGGAATGCGGGCGTTCATTGCCTCGTCCAACCCACCTGCCCCGTCCGTTCATCCCGCTCGCATGGTTCGAGAAACCTGTAAGTGTTTCCGGGAACCCTCGCGCGTCCGGAAGAGTCCTTCATGCAAAAGGGGCCGCCTCTGGGGAGGCTGTATGGACGGGGTCTTACACACGGCTGCCATCGTGCTGCTCGCGCTGGTCGTCCTCATCGCGATCCGGACGCAATTCGCGTTGTTCCGCGCCCGTTCCGTCGCGGCGCGCGGGAGCCACCGGCTGAGCGTCTACGAGGCGGCCTTCCTCGCGGGCGGGCCGCGGCGGGTCATCAACGCGGCGCTGGTGTCGCTGGTCTCGCAGGGCGGGGTGCGGGTGTCGACCGAGGGGCTGGTCACGCCGGTGAAGGGGTTCCGGGTGACCAAGGCGGTGCCGGTCGAGCGGGCGCTCTACCGGCACGTGCGTTCGGCGTCTACGCCGCCACCCACGAGGGGGCCAGGCATCTCAACGACGTGCTGACCCGGCGTACGC
>NZ_JBSFTC010000373.1:0-9306 GCF_053590415.1 Nonomuraea sp. NPDC003201 | reverse complement strand
CTGGGCGAGGGCCCGCACGGCTGGCCGGCCCTGTGGACGCCTCGCCGGCCGCCGCGTCCGCGACCGCGCGGAGGGCGAGTTGGGCGCCTGCCGAGTGGCCGACGACGGTCACCCGGGTGAGGTCCAGCGCCACCGTCCGATCGACGCCCGCCGGAAGCGCGCCCGAGGGGAGCAGGTCCGGCGCGAGCGCGTCCGGCGCGAGCGCGTCCGAGCCACGCAACGCGGCGTGCGCCGTCGCGAGGGCGGCCAGTCCCGCCGCCACGTCCGCCGTCGTCGCGTCCCAGCCGTGCAGGTCCGGCCGCCGGTACTCGAGGTTCCACACCGCGAACCCGCGCCCGACCAGGTCGGCGCAGAGCGGCCCCATGATGTCGGCCGCCCAGATCGACCGCCAGTAACCGCCGTGGATCAGCATCACCACGGGCGGCTCGTCGGCGTCCGGAAGGTACAGCTCGCCCCACTGCTCCGGCAGCGGCCCGTACGCGATCCGCCGCGACGGATGCCGTACCCGGTGCACGGCATGGCGGATGCCCCAGGCCAGCCCGCCGACGCCGCGCCCGTGCAGGTGGGTGGCGCCCTCCCCGGCCGTCACCCCGTCGGCACGCTCGACGTCCGCCCAGACCACCGCCCCGAGGTCCCGCCCGATCAGCGAGCGCACCTCGGCCGAGGGCCCCGGCAGCACGACCACACCGCCCGCCCCCTCAGGCGAGGACGGCGAGGACGGCGAGGACGGCGAGGACGGCGACGACAGCAGCGAGAGGACGTGAGAGGCGTCGCGGGCGTGGACGAGCGTCCCGGAGACCCCCGCGGCGGCGAACTCGCGGGCCGCGATCTCCTCCAGCAACCCCGCGTCGGCCACCACACCGGGGCCGACGACCACCAGCACCTCGATCATGAGCCCGACCCTACGCGTAATAGCTTAGGCCGGGTGCAGGTACAGCAGCTCCACCCATGGCCCACCACCACCGCCGAGGCCGAGGCCGTCCAGGACCGGCTCCGCGGACGCGTCGAGCTCACCGGCCCCGCCGACTTCTCCCTGGTCGCGGGCCTGGACGTGCACTATCACGGCGACGACGCCCTCACGGCCGCCGTGGTCGTCCTCGACGCCGGCACGATGGCGACGGTGGAGGAGGTGACGGTGCGCGGCCGGGTGGCGTTCCCGTACGTGCCGGGGCTGTTCGCCTTCCGGGAGCTGCCCGCCCTGGTGGAGGCGCTCGAACGGCTCACGGTGACGCCCGACCTGCTGGTCTGCGACGGGTACGGGCTGGCGCACCCGCGCGGCTTCGGCCTGGCCTGCCACCTGGGCGTGCTGACCGGCCTGCCCGCGCTCGGCGTGGGCAAGACGCCCTTCGTCGGCACGCACGAGCCGCCGGGGCCGGAACGGGGCGACTGGGCGCCGATCGTCCACGAGGGCGCCGTCGTCGGCCGCGCGCTGCGCACGCAGCGGGAGATCAAGCCGGTGTACGTCTCCCAGGGCCACCGCATCTCCCTGGACACTGTCACCGACCAGGTCCTGCGCCTCGCCCCGCGCTACCGCCTCCCCGATCCGATCCGCCGCGCCGACCACCTGGCCCGCCACCCCGACTGATGCCCGCGCCCACCACCGGGCCCACCACCGGGCCCACCACCGCGCCCACCACCGGGCCCACCACCGCGCCCACCATCGGGCCCGCCACCCCGGCTAATGCCCGGACGACCATCTGACCCGCCAGACCGGCTGATGCCCGAACCGACCACCGGGCCCACCAGCCCGGCCGGCCTCCGCCGTCATCGCGGGCGCCAGGCCCAGACGAGGAGCCAGACGCTGAGCCCGAAGAGGGTCATCCCGAGCGGTACGTGCACCGCCAGCACGCCCGAGCCGCCCATGGCGGACTGGACGAAGCCGAGCAGCAGCACCGCCAGGCCGACCAGCGCGGGCCAGCCCGGGCCCCGGCCGGGCCGCCACAGCAGGACAGCCGCGACGAGCTGCAGCAGCCCCAGCACGTGCACGGCCAACGCCCCCATGCCGTGCGAGCCCGCCCCTCCCCCGCTCATCAGCTGCCCGGCCGTCACGGCCTGCGCCAGGACGGACAGCGTGTTGAGGACGACCACGGCCTTGAACGCGGTCACGTACCCGTTCCCCTTGGCGACCTGGGTTACCACTGGCTTTCTCCTTCGACCTGGTTTGAGGTCTCCAGGATCTTGCCGGACCCGCCGGAGGGCATCCGCCGCTCGTCGTCATCCCCGATACACCGCCGGTCGTACGGCTCAGACGCCCGAATAAGCCACCGGGGGGAGCACGGCCTGGGCGTCGGCGCCGCCGAACCAGAGGCCGATCATGAACGCGGCCGTCGCCTCCAGCAGCACGGCCCGGTCGAGCCCGCCACCGTCCACCGGGGTGCAGCCGAGGTCGGCGACCAGCGTACGCACCGCGGCCAGGGCGGCCGGGTCGTCACCGCACAGCGGCACGGCCAGCGGCCTGCCGTCGAACACCGGCGGCGTCAGCCGCCACACGTCCACATGGCACAGGTTGAACGCCTTCACCACGTGCCCTCCCGTGAGGTCGCGGATCAGCGGGGCGATGGGGCGGGCGGGGTCGTACGGGCCCTCGGCGTTGGCCACGTCGATGACGGGCTTGCCGCGCATCGCGCCGCCGGCGGGCTCGAGCACGCCGGCCAGCCCCGCCTGCCTGACGGCCACCATCACGACCTCCCCGAACGCCGCCGCCTCCGCCCAACTCCCGGCCCGCACCCCCGGGGTCTCGGCGCGGGCGCGGGACGCCTCGGCCGTCATCGTCGCGGCCCGGGCCGCGCTCGCGGAGGCGTCCCGGCCGCTGATCATCACCTTGTGCCCCGCCCTGGCCCACTGCGTGCCCAGGGCGTCCGCCATGCCGCCCGCCCCCAGGATCCCGATACGCATGTTCGTCCTCCATCGCATGAACTGGTAAGTAGAAAGGACTGTAGAAAGCCCGTCACACACCATTTGGTGCCTAACGGAGGCCTCGTTGGGGTTCATCGCCGACTGCCAGGCCCGGCTGGCCTTTGACCTGCTGGCCAACACCTGGAACGCGGTCGTCCTGTGGGCGCTGCGCCACGGCCCGCGCCGGCCGGGACGGCTGCGCGGGGAGATCGGCGGCATCAGCACCAAGGTTCTCACCGAGACGCTGCGCCGCCTGGAGTTCAACGGCCTGATCACGCGCCGCACGTACGCGGAGGCCCCGCCCCGCGTCGAGTACGAGCTGACCGATCTCGGCCGCACGCTCCTCGGCCCGATCGAGGCGTTCGGGGCGTGGGCGCACGACCACGCCGACGAGGTCATGGCCGCGCAGGACCGCTGGGAGACGTGAGAGCTTTCTAATATACGGAGCGTTACTGGATCACTACCCTGGGTAGCTAGACGACGGTTGTTCATTACCGTCTCCCAGGAGGTTCTATGCTTTTCTCCCCCCGTAGGATCGCCGCCGTCGCGGCCCTCGCCGGTGGCCTGACCCTGCTCTCCGCCCCGGCCTCCTACGCCGTGGTGGATCCTCTCACCCTGGTCCCCTGCCTGGCCGAGGCCGGCGCCGGCGCCACGACGTTGATCGACCCGACCGCCCCGGCCGTGCCGGCCGAGGTCCCGGCCGTGAGCTGCTTGCAGCCCTGACCGGCTCAGCCTGGGCACGTCCCCGGCCGATCCGGTTATCCGGGCAGGCGGCGCGGCGAAGCCGGCCGCGCCGCCTGCCACGGTGGCCCGATCAGTTCCCCCTGCAGCGCAAGCCCAGTCCATCCGATAGCGCAGAGCAGCTAGGAGATCCTTTGAAGGTCCGCGTCCTGACCGCCGTCGCCGCACTCGCGCTGGCGGGCGCCCTACCCTCCATCGCTTTCGACAAGCTCACCACCGACCCGCCCATCGCGCGCGTCGAGACCTGGGTCCAGCACGTCAACGTCTTCACGTCCTAGTGCGGCTCGCGCAGGTGCCCGTGGCCGACCCTCCACCGGAGTCACGGACCATGTCTGGTTATGTCGGCTACTTCATGTTCCTCAGCCGGTGGATTCAGGCGCCGCTCTACATGGGGCTGATCCTGGCCCAGATCGTGTACACGTGGCGGTTCATGCTGGAGTTGCTCCATCTGATCGAGCTCGGCTTCGGCGGCTCACCACCGGAGACCACCGTCATGCTGATCGTCCTCGGCCTCGTGGACGTGGTCATGGTCTCCAATCTGCTCATCATGGTCATCATCGGCGGCTACGAGACGTTCGTCTCCCGAATACGCATCGATGGTCACCCCGACCAGCCCCAATGGCTTTCCCACGTCAACGCCAACGTGCTGAAGGTCAAGCTGGCCATGGCGATCATCGGCATCTCGTCCGTCCACCTCCTCCAGATCTTCATCAACGCGTCCAGACCCACCATCACCGACCGGGAGCTGCTGTGGAAAACGCTGATCCACCTGACCTTCGTGGTCTCGGCGCTGACGCTGGCGCTGATCGACCGCATCATGGCGGGCGCGCGGCGCGACGCCGAGACGAACGGGGGCGAGCGGCAGTCGACCCTGAAGCAGGAACGGGTCGCCGCCTAGCCGGGGCGCTCCGGTGAGGCGGCCGGCCGTCATCGTGACGATCGCGGTGTTCGTGTGCTCGCTCGCGGGCGCCGCGCACGCCGAGGGCGAGGCCGCCGGGCCGAGCGGTCCCCCGCCCCTGATCGGCAACGTGACCATCTTCAACGACGAGATCATCGAGCCGGTGTCGCTGCCCGTGAGCACCTGCGGGTCACTGCTCCCGCTGCTCGGCAAGTCGCCCACCACCTGTAAGGGCGCCTCCCGGGTGTCGGACGACGACGCCTGACACCGTACGTGCCCGCCTGCGGGGGCGGGCGGGCACGTACGGATCCTCAGCCGTACAGCACCTCCAGCACCGCGGCCACGCCGTCCTCGTCGTTGGACAGCGTGCGGCGCTCGACCGCCGCCAGCACCAGGTGGTGCGCGTTGGCCATGGCGTACCCGGCGCCCGCGTAGGCGAGCACCGCCAGGTCGTTCGGCATGTCGCCGAAGGCCACCACCTCGCCGGGCGCGATCCCCCACTCCCGGCACAGCACGTCGAGCGTGCTCGCCTTCGTCACCCCGGCAGCGCTGATCTCCAGGAGCCCGGTCCCGCCGGAGTGCGTGACCTCGGCCAGCCCTTCGACCCCCGCCATGACGGCCGCGATCATCTCGTCCGCCGTGCTGGTCTGCGACTGGGCCAGCAGCTTGATGATGGGGTCGTCGCCGTCGAAGACGGAGCTCACCTCGCGGAGGTAGGCCAGGTCCTCCACGATGCGCCTGGTGTAGGCGGCCTCGGCGAGCACGCCCCGGCCCGTCTCGACGGCCAGGCCGACCCCGGGCAGGGCCGCGGCCAGGGCCTGCGCGACCTTGTTCGCCGCCGTCCGGTCCAGGAGATGGCTGGTGACGACCTCGTCGGTGGCCAGGTCGTACACGATCGCGCCGTTGCTGCAGATCGCGACGCCCGTGACGCCCGCCTGATCGGCGATCGCGCGGATGCCGCGCGGCGGCCTGGCGGTGACGAAGACGATCTGGGCTCCGGCCGCGCGGGCGGCCTGAAGGGCCTCTCGGGTGCGGGGAGTGATGGCACGCGAGGAGTTGAGGAGGGTGCCGTCGAGGTCGGTGGCCACAAGACGGGGGAGGGTGCCGGCGCTCATGGTGCCGATTATGCCGATCTTTCAGATCCGCATCTCGGACGGGAGCCGCCCGGCCGCGTTCGAGATCTCCAGGCCGAGGAGTTGCCCGGCGTCGCCGAAATCAAGAACGACATCAGCCACTTCAACCTGACTTACGACCTCTTCTGGCGCTATTTCGTGCTTCATCGCGATATAGGCGATATCTCGGAGCGTGTCCAAGCTCACGTACACCGTCTGCGGCCGCTGCCCCGACGGCGCCTCCTCCCAGCTCAGCAGCCCTTCCTTGGCCTCGTGCGAGCCCGCCAGCGCCGCCCGGAGCATGGCCAGGGCCAGCTCGATCGCCTCCAGCGAGTCGACCCCGGTGACCTTCCGCTCGTGCTCCCACCCGTCGAGCCCGTCGATCCGGTACGGGCACGACCAGTCCCCCGTCGGCTCTTCGTAAGGCACGCCGACCGTGACGGTGACATCACGCGGCGGATCGGTACGCAGCACCAGCACCCGTTGGGCGATCTCGTACATATAGCCTGATCTACCCCCGGAAAGCCACTTGAAGGCCCGATCCCATACCGGCGCCGAAGTAAGCATTCCTGGCCACGGCCGCCGCAAGCTAGGCTGCCTACGGTCATAAGGGGGCCCTTGAAATGAACGAGTCATTCGGGACGCGCCTTCGAGCCAGGCTCGACGAGTGCGGGCCGCTCTGTGTGGGCATCGATCCGAGCCCGGCGCTGCTGCACGCCTGGGGGCTCGACGACTCGCCCGCCGGTCTGGAACGCTTCAGCCGCACGGTCGTCGAGGCCGTCGGCGACGTGGCGGCCCTGGTCAAGCCGCAGTCCGCCTTCTACGAGCGCTGGGGCAGCCGCGGCATCGCGGTGCTGGAACGCACCATCGCCGACCTGCGCGAGGCCGGGACGCTGGTGCTGCTCGACGTCAAGCGGGGCGACATCGACAGCACGATGGCCGCCTACGCCGAGGCGTACCTCGACCGGGGCAGCCCGCTGGCCGCCGACGCCGTGACGCTGAGCCCGTACCTCGGGTTCGGGTCGCTGGAGGGCGCGATCCTGTCGGCCCTGGCCAACGACGCCGGCGTCTTCGTGCTGGCCCGCACCTCCAACCCGGAGGCGGCCCCGCTGCAGCGGCTCGTGGCCGACCAGGTGCTGGCCGGGGTCGCCGCGGCGAACGCCGGGCACGAGCCGCTGGGGCCCATCGGGGTCGTGATGGGGGCCACGCTGCCCGAGCTGGAGCACTCGCTGGACGACCTCAACGGCCCCATCCTCGCGCCGGGGCTTGGCGCCCAGGGAGCCTCTCCCGCCGACGTGGCGCGGCTGTTCGCCTCCGTACGGCACGCCGTCGTGCCCTCGGTCTCCCGGGCGGTCCTGGCCGACCCCAAGCGGCTGCGCTCCCGTACGCTCTACTTCCGCGACGAGTGCGCGGCCCACCTGGACGCGAAGATCACCACCACGACCTGATCAGGCCGGCACGGACGCCAGCACGCGGTTGACGGCGGCCAGCACGGCGTGCGCCGAGGCGGTCAGGACCGAGGTGTCCTGGGCCGCGCCCCAGCTGGTGACGCCGTCGACGCGGGCCTCCACGTAGGCGATGGCGAGGCTGCCCCGGCCCGGGTCCAGGGCGTGCTCGGCGAAGTGGAGGATGTCCACGTCGATCCCGTCGTCGCCGAGCGCGGCGGTCAGCGCGGACAGCGGCCCGTTGCCGGTGCCGCGCAGCCGGCGCCCCGACTTCAGCGTGCCCTCGAACTCGTGCACGCCCGGCGCCGTCTCCCTCGTGCTCCACTCGGCCAGCGCGCCGGTCTCCCCCGGGGCCAGGTAGGTGGCGTGGAAGAGCTCCCACAGCTGCTCGGCGGTGATCTCCTCGCCGCTGCCGTCGGTGGCCCGCTGCACGACCGAGGAGAAGTCGATCTGCAGGCGGCGGGGCAGCTCCAGGCCGTAGCGGGTGCGCAGGAGGTAGGCGATGCCGCCCTTGCCCGACTGGCTGTTGACCCGGATGACCGCCTGGTAGCCGCGGCCCACGTCGGCGGGGTCGATGGGCAGGTACGGCACCTCCCACGGCGCCTGCTCCGGCGGCACGCCCAGCTCGGCGGCCCGCTTGGCGTGGTGGGCCAGGCCCTTGCCGATGGCGTCCTGGTGGGTGCCGGAGAAGGCGGTGTGGACGAGGTCTCCCGCGTACGGGTGGCGCTCGGGCACGGGCAGCCGGTTGCAGTGCTCCACGACCCGGCGGATCTCGTCGATGTCGGACAGGTCGAGCATGGGGTCCACGCCCTGGGTGTGCAGGTTGAGCGCGAGGGTCACCAGGTCCACGTTGCCGGTCCGCTCGCCGTTGCCGAACAGGCAGCCCTCCACCCGCTGGGCGCCGGCCAGCACGGCCAGCTCGGCGCAGGCCACGCCGGTGCCGCGGTCGTTGTGCGGGTGCACCGAGAGGATCACCGCGTCCCTGCGGTCGAGGTGGCGGTGCATGTACTCGATCTGGTCGGCGTACACGTTGGGGGTGGCCACCTCGACCGTCGCGGGCAGGTTGTGGATCACCGGGCGGTCCGGCGCGGCGTCCCACAGGGCCGTCAGGTCGTTGCAGACCTCCAGCACGTAGTCGGGCTCGGTGAGGTTGAACACCTCCGGCGAGAACTGGAAGCGCACGTCGAGGCCGTCCGCGAGCCGGGCGATGTGCCCGGCGGCGTCCATGATCAGGCCGCGCAGCTCGTGCCGGTCGTGGCCGAGCACCACGTTCCGCCAGGTGGGGGCGGTGGCGGTGTAGAGGTGCACGACCGCGCGGGGCAGGCCCTCGATGGCGGCGAACGTGCGCTCGATCAGGTCGCGCCTGGCGGCCGTGAAGACGACCACGGTCACGTCCTCCGGCACGACGCCGGGCTCGGCCAGGTGGCGGACGAAGTCGAAGTCGAGCTGGCTGGAGGAGGGGTAGCCGACCTCGATCTCCTTGAACCCCATGCCCGTCAGCAGGTCGAACATCCGGCGCTTGCGGGCCGGGTCCATCGGCTCGGCCAGCGCCTGGTTGCCGTCGCGCAGGTCCACGGGCACCCAGAGCGGGGCCCGCGTGATGCGCGCGGACGGCCAGTCGCGCTCGGTGAGCGGCACCTCGACGCGCTCGTGGGCGGGCCGGTAGCGGTGGTAGGGCATGGTGCTGGGACGTTGACGGTTCCAGGCGTACACGGACGGCGTCATGGCGGCTACACTAATCACAACACAGGTCCTCAGACAACCTGAGAGGTTCGTTCGATGCCGCTCGGCTCCCTCCGTCCCAGCCCGCTCGTCGAGCAGGCCACCCAGCACCTGCGCGAGCAGATCACTCAGGGCGAATGGCCCGTGGGCACCCGCCTGCCCGGCGAGAACGCGCTGGCCAAGACGCTGGGAGTGGGGCGCTCGACGGTCCGGGAGGCGCTGCGCGCGCTGGCCGGGGCGGGGCTGGTGCAGGCCCGGCAGGGCTCGGGCGTGTTCGTGATCGCCACTGCGATCGCCACTGTGAACGCCACCGTGAACGCCGAGGACTGGCCCGCCCGGCTCCGTCGGGCCGCCATCACGGACGTCTACGAGGTGCGCATGATGGTCGAGACGCAGGCCGCCCGGATGGCCGCGCAGCGGCGCACCGAGGAGGACGTCGCGGCGCTGGAGGAGGCGCTGGCGGCGCGGGCGCGGGCGGCGTCGCAGGACGACG
>NZ_JBSFTC010000372.1:0-9423 GCF_053590415.1 Nonomuraea sp. NPDC003201 | reverse complement strand
ATCACGCGGCGGCGGGGTGTCGCCGCCGCCGCGCAGTAACAAGAAGCCGCCGGCCAGAAGCGTCCCCGCCCCCACGGCGGCCACGACGACGCGGAGCGGTTTCATGACTCACCTCGGGGGCTCGCGGATCTTCAGGGACAACCCGCATTATGAGCCCTCATGACTGCAAAGAGCCCCAGAAGGCGCAATTGCTGGCGCCGGCAGTGTCGGTCAGGTGGATGCCGCCGCGCCCCGGCGCCAGGCTGAGCACGTCGCCGGAGCCGCTGAAGCGCGGCCAGCGCGGGACCCAGGGGGCGTTCGGGTGGCCGTCGCGGGCGAACGACGTCCAGTAGCCGATCATGGCGTTGGACAGCTTCTCCTGCTCGGCGTTGAGCCGGCCGAGCAGGCCGGGGAACAGGTAGACCAGCTCCGTCGCGTGCTCGGCGCCCTCCTCGAAGCCGGGCACGTCCATCAGCGGCGGCGCGGCGCGGTCGGCGAACTGGTAGGCGTAGACCTCGACCCCGGCCCGGGAGAGCAGGCCGAAGGCGTCCTGGTGCGTGCAGGTGGCGAGCGGGCCGGTGCCGTGGGTCAGCATGGTGGCCAGCCCGATCCGCAGGTCGGGGCCGGTGGCGGGATAGCGGGCCAGGACCTGGCCGGCGTTGGCCCCGTACGTGGCGCGCACGAACTGCTCGTATTGCGCCCGCGTGATCGGCTTCGGGTAGGTCAGGCCGGCGTACAGGCGCATCTCGTCGAGCGTGTTGCCGTGCATGACGGGCACGCGGTTGATGCGGCCGCTCTCGATCGCCGCGCGGGGCTGCAGCGGCAGCACGTGGTCGCCGCCCGCGACCGGGTACGGGTTGTAGCCCCGGAACGCCTCCAGGAGCGTCTTGACCGGCAGCGCCCGCAGGCAGGCGGCGGCCCCGGCGGCGCAGCCCACGGCCGCGGCGAACCTGGCCCCCTCGGCCTCCGCCTGCTCCTCGGTGCGCGTGGGGGAGGAGCAGCTGAAGCTCTGCACGATCGCCTTGTCGAACAGCCCGGCGGCGGTGGGCGAGGCCAGGCCGGCGCAGATGTCGGCGGCTCCGGCGGACTCCCCGAAGACCGTCACGTTGCGGGGGTCGCCGCCGAACGCCGCGATGTTCCGCCGCACCCAGCGCAGCGCCGCCTGCTGGTCGAGCAGCCCGTAGTTGCCGCTCTGGTAGCGCTCGCCCGTCTCCAGCGCGGGGTGCGCCAGCCAGCCGAGCGCGCCGAGCCGGTAGTTGACGCTCACGACCACGACGCCGCCCCGGGTCGCCATCCTGTTCAGGTCGTAGAAGGCGGGGTTGCCGCCGGCGTTGCCGCCGCCGTGCAGCCACACCATGACCGGCCGGTCGCGGCCCCTGCGCGGCGCGGTGACGTTGAGGTAGAGGCAGTCCTCGCCGTACGACGTCTTGCCGCCGTAGGGCTCGGCGAGCTGCGCGCACTGGCTGCCGAAGGCCGTCGCGTCGCGGACGTCCGTCCACGGCTTGGCCGGCTGCGGCGGCCGCCATCGGAGCGGGCCCGTGGGCGGCTGGGCGTACGGGATGCCGCGGAAGGCCCGGTGGTCCTTGCGCACCTCGCCTTTGACCAGGCCCTTGTCGGTGCGCACCAGCGCGGACGGGGCCGACTCGGCGGCGACGGGAGTGGTGGTCATGACCAGGGAGAGTGCCGCCGCGGCGGCGCGAACGAGTCTCACTGGGCCCCCTATTGTTACCGTACGTAATCCTTCCGTTCCTGAACGTACACGATGAGGGGGTGTGGAACTACTGATTTGTTCGCCCGGCCAGGTCGACCACGGCGCCCACGACCTCGTCGCCGGCCAGCATGACCAGGTCGTTGTGGCCCGCGCCGGCGACCTCGACGGTCGTGGCCCGCTCTCCCGCCGCCTCGGCGACCGCCCTGCTGAGCCGCGGGGGCACGATCGTGTCGCGGGCGCCGTACACGACGACGACCGGCGCCCGCACCCGCCTGATGCTCTCCGCGACCGGGAAGCGGTCCCGCAACAGTGGCCTGACCGGCAGGAACGGGTAGTTGGCCTGCCCGGCGGCGGCCAGGTCGGTGAACGGCGAACGCAGCACCAGGCCGTCGGGCGGGCGTTCCAGGGCGAGCCGGGTGACCACGGCCGCGCCCAGGCTCTCGCCGAAGTAGATGACGCGGGTGTCGCCGAGGTGGTCGCGGGCGGCCAGGGCATCCTGGCGCAGCCCCTCCTCCGTCGGGGTGCCGGGGTTGCCGCCGTAGCCGCGGTAGTCCATGAGGAGCACCGCGAACCCGTGCTCCGACAGCGCGCGGGCCAAGGGGGCGCGGTCGCGCCGGTTGCCCCCGTTCCCGCCCGCGATCAGGACGGTCACGCCGCGGGTGCCGGGGACGTACCAGGCCGTGAGCCGGAGCCCGTCGCCGGTCGTGAACGTGACGTCCCGCGCGCCCGGGACGACCTCGGCGGCGGGCGGCACGGGCGCGCTGCCGGGCAGGTAGATCAGCCGCCGCTGGAACACCCACAGCAGGGCGAGCAGCAGGAGCAGCACCGCGGCCACCACGAGAGCGGCGCGCGTCAGCGTGGTCACCCTGCCACTATGCAACGCCGCCCGCCCCGAAGCGGCCCCGGCTCAGCCGGAGACGACGCGGCCCGCCTGGACGACGTGCTTGAAGTGGGCGGGATCCGCGAGGACGCCGATGTCGGCCAGCGGATCGCCGTCGAGCACGAGCAGGTCCGCGTGCGCCCCCACGGCCAGCGTGCCGACCTCGCCCGCCATCCCGACCAGCTCCGCCGCCCCGGTCGTCGCGGCCCGCAGCACGTCGATCGGCTGCTGCACCTCCCGCCGCAGCCGGAACTCGTGGTTCTGGTGCCGGTGCATGCCGCCGAGCAGGTCGGTCCCGTACGCCAGCCGCACCCCGCCCCGCGCGGCCCGCTCCAGCGCGACCAGCCCGGCCTCGAGCACCTCGTCCACCTTGCGCCAGCTCCGCTCGGGCAGCCCGAACGTGAGCCCCTCCTCCTTGAGCGCCCAGTACGTCACCAGCGTCGGCACCAGGAACGCGTCGTGCCGCCGGAACAGCTCCACGCTCGTGTCGTCGATCAGGTTCCCGTGCTCGATCGAGCGCACCCCGGCCTCGAGCGCCCGGTTGACGGCCCGGGCGGTGTAGGCGTGCGCGGCGACGTAGCGGTTGGCCGCCTCGGCCTCCTCGACGATCGCGCGCAGCTCGTCCATGGAGTACTGGGTCGAGTCGATGCGGTCGGTCGGGGAGGCCACGCCGCCGGAGGCCATGACCTTGATGTGGTGCGCGCCCTTGCGCAGCTCGTCGCGGGCGGCCAGGCGTACGGCGTCGACCCCGTCGGCCACGCGGCCGACACCGGCGCAGCACGGGTGGTCGTCCTGCTGGTGCTCGCCCCGCCCGCGGAAGTCGGCGTGGCCGCCGGTCTGGCTCAGCCCCTTGCCGCAGAACAGCAGCCGCGGCCCCCTGATCAGCCCCTCCGCCTGCGCGTCGGCCAGCCCGAAATCGGCGCCGGACGCGTCGCGCACCGTGGTGAAGCCCCGGTCGAGCATCCCGCCCATGATCTGGGCGCTGTGCGCGGCGACGTAGGAGGGGGACATGGAGCCGAGCGTGCCGAGGTTCGCGGTGGAGGCGGTGACGTGCACGTGCGCGTCGATCAGCCCCGGCACCACGTGCGCACCGGCGAGGTCGATCACCCGCGTGCCGTCCGGCGCGCTCAGCCGGGGTCCCGTCTCGGCGACCCGGCCGTCCGCGCAGCGCAGGTCGCCCTCGGCGTACTCGCCGCTCGTCACGTCCAGGATCAGAGCGTTACGCAGCAACAGGCTCATACCGCACCTCCGCGTGCGGCCGACGACCGGAGCGCCGGGACGGCGAGCGGCGCGAGCGAGCGCGCCACGGCCACCGACTCCTCGTCGTAGCTTCCCTCGGCGTCGAGGATGTTCAGCACGCCGAGCACCTCCCCCTGGTCGACCACCGGGACGTTGATGATCGTCCCGCAGCCCAGGCTCTCGATCAGCTCGTGGTCGGCGAAGATCTCCCGTACCGCGGCCCGGTCCTTGCCGAAGTACGGCTCCCGGCCTTCGATGCACCGCGCCAGCCAGCCCTGGGCGACCTCCACGGTCTTCTCCCCGCCCACCGGGTACTGCTCGGGATGGCTGGTGTGGACGCGGCGCAGCGCCCGCCGTTCCGGCACCCAGGCCAGGACCGTGAACAGCCGCACTCCCACCTCCCGCCGCACGCTCTCTTCAAGCTCGCTCAATCCGGTCATTTGCTCGCCTCCTTGGCGGGTTCCGTCAGCTCCTCAAGTGATCTCCCGGCCGTGGCCAGGCCGAACACGACCACGCACACCACCCCGACCACCAGCACCGCCGTCGTCAGGCCGAACACGCCGCCGAAGCCGAGGCTCGCCGCCGACAGCCCGATGATCGTCGGGGCCAGGATGCTGCCGACCCGCCCGAACGCGCTCGACAGGCCCGTTCCGGTGGCGCGGATCCAGGTGGGGAAGACCTCGGGCGTGTACGAGTAGACGCCCGCGTACGTGCCGTTCAGGAAGAACGACAGCACCGCGCCCGCGAGCGTGATCGTGACGGGCGTGTCCATCTGCGACAGCCAGAACGCGCTGACCGCCGAGCCGGACAGGTAGATCGCGATGGTGTTCTTGCGGTCGAGCCGCTCCGACAGCCAGGCCGCGGAGAAGTAGCCGGGGACCTGCGCCAGGTAGATGATGATCGAGAACTCGAAGCTCTTGGTCACCGTGATGCCGCGCTGCACGAGCAGGGTGGGGATCCACGAGAAGAACCCGTAGTACGAGAACGTGATCACGAACCAGATCAGCCACGTCACAGCCGTCCGCCTGGCCATGACCGGGCTCCACAGGAACCGGAGCGCGCTGATCAGGTTGACCCCGGCCGTCTTGGTGGCGTTGGTGGTGGCCGGCTGGGCGGCCGGCTCGGGCACCGGCGGGAGCGGCTGTCCGGTGGCCCGCTCGACGCGGCGTTCGAGGTCGGCGACCACCGCCTCGGCCTCGTCCACGCGGCCGTTCTGCAGCAGGAAGCGCGGCGACTCGGGCAGCGAGCGGCGCCACCACAGCAGCATGACGATCGGCAGCGCGGTGATCACCTGCGCGATCCGCCAGCCGTCGTCCATCGTCGGCACCACGAAGCGGCCGATCAGGGCCGCCATCACGAACCCGAACGAGAAGAACCCGGCCAGCGCGCCGATGAACCATCCGCGCCGCTTCGCCGGCACGAACTCCGACAGGAACGGCGCGATGATCGCGCTCTCCGCGCCCGCGCCGGCCCCGGCCAGCACCCGGGAGCCCAGGAAGACCTCGTAGTTCGGGGCGAACGCGGCGACCACGGAGAAGGCGGCGTAGAAGGCGAGCGCGTACATCATGACCTTCTTGCGGCCGATACGGTCGCCGAGCAGGCCCGCGACGGTCGCGCCGAACAGGAACCCGAACGGCGTCGCGGACCCGATGAGGCCGAGCTGGCCGTTGGACAGGCCCCAGGCGTCCTGCGCGCTGGGGAGCAAGAATGCCACGACGGCCGAGTCCATGCCGTCGAAGGTGTAGCCGAGGCCGCCGATGAGGAGGAGCAGGTAGTGAGGGCGGCTCAGTGGGAGCCGGTCCAGACGGGCCAACAGGGTCATTGAACAACACCTTCCCGAGGTCATGGCCCCTTCAGGTTGATTGCGCAGCAACATATAGTGCGAAATATCCGAAATGCAATGGTCTTTGCAGAATGGCAGTGGAGAGTGACACGGTGACAGAGCAGGCCGCGGACGGCTTCGAGGAGTGGTTGCGCACCCGGGTGCCCCCGCGCGGGCTGCGCGGCAAGGCGGCCGCGGTGCTGGAGATCCTGCTCTCCCAGCCGCGGCGGGCGTCGTTCGAGTCCGCGGCCGAGCTGGCGCAGGTCGCGGGGGTGAACGTGGCGACCGTGACGCGTACGGCGCAGGCGCTCGGGTTCGCCGGGTGGCCGGCGCTCCAGCAGGAGCTGCGGGCGCGCTACCTGTCCTCGCTGAGCGCCGGCCAGGTGGCCGCCGAGCACCGTGGCACGGGCTCGCCGAGCTCCCGCTCGCTCCGGCGTGACCTGGACAGCCTCGCGCTGCTGAACCGCCGCGTCGACGAGCGGGTCCTGCTCACGATCGCCGAGGCCATGGCCGCGGCGGGCCGTACCGTGATCGTCGCCGACGGCAGCTACGCGGCCGTCGGGCTGGCCCTGGCCCACAACGCCCGCCTGGCGGGCTATCCCGTCACGGCCGTGACCAACGGCGACGCGGAGCTGGCCAACGCGGTGGCCGCGCTCGGCGCCGGGGACGTGCTGGTGGCGATCAGCTTCTGGCGCCTGTACGAGAGCACGGTCCTGGCCGCGAATGTGGCCCGCTCGCGCGGGGTGCGGGTGTTCGCCCTCACGGACGCGGCCAGTCCCGCGCTGGCCGAGGCGGCCGAGGAGGTGGTCATGGTGCCGGCGGAGGGGGAGGCGTTCTTCCCGTCGCTGACGGCGGGCATGGCGGTCGCCCAGGCCCTGGTCACCCAGCTCGCCGCCGTGGACCCGGCCCGCACCGGCGCCTCGATCGAGGCGGCGGAGGCCATGTGGACGCGCTTCGGCCTGCTGCACCGCCGCCCGGCCACCCCTACACCCCCCAGTCCGCCGAGGCCTTAGTTATGTGAGCCTTGCCTATTCGAGAATGCCTGTAACAAAATCGGTTCCAGGCGGAAACCCTCGAAGCGCGGAGGCTCACACATGACGATCACCGCCGAACCGGCGGCCCCCGTGGCGTCCCCGCCCGAGGACGGCGGCCCCGCTCCCGACCGCGCCGCGTTACTGGCGCTGCTCGCCCCCATCCGCCCGAGGCTGGTCGCCGCGGCCGTGCTCCAGGTGGTGTACGCCGTCTCGGCGCTCGTGCCGTTCGTGTGCGTGGCCGAGCTGGCCCGGGTGCTGCTGAGCCCGGCCCCCGAGGCCGGCCGGGTCTGGCTGATCGCCGGGATCGCGGTGGCCGGGCTGCTGGTCAGGTTCACGTCGTTCGGCCTGGCCGGGGCGATCACCCACTTCGCGGACGCCGACCTGCAGCTCCACCTGCGCCGCCGGATGGCCGCGCACCTGTCGCGGGTGCCGCTGGGCTGGTTCGGCGAGCGCAACTCGGGCCAGGTCAAGAAGGTCCTGCAGGACGACGTGCGCGAGATGCACCATCTTGTCGCGCATGCCCTGCTCGACCTGCTCGCCGCCGTGGTGGCCCCGCTGGCCGCGCTCGCCTACCTGCTGTACGTCGACTGGCGGCTCACGCTCGTCGTGCTCATCCCGGTGCCGCTGTTCGCCGTCGCGTTCGCGGTCATGATGCGCGGCTACGACGAGCAGATGCGGCGCTGGAGCGAGGCGAACACCAGGATCAGCGCCGCCGTGGTCGAGTTCGTGCAGGGGATCGCGGTGATCAAGACGTTCGGGCAGGCCAGACGCTCCTACCGGCGCTTCGCCGAGGCCGCCGACGACTTCGCCGAGTTCTTCGGGGCCTGGGTGCGGCCGATGCTCAGGCTCAGCGGCGTCTCGAACGCGCTCATCTCACCCCCGACCATGCTGCTCGTGGCCACCGCGGGAGGCGTCGTGTTCGCCGCGAACGGCTGGCTGGCGCCGGTGGACGTGCTGCCGTTCGTGCTGGTCGGGGTGGCGCTGACGGCGCCGTTCCTCACCCTGGACATGGGCTCGATGCGGCTGCGGCGCGCGGCCGAGTCGGCCGGGCGGGTGGCCGCGCTGCTGGCGACGCCGCCGCTGCCCGAGCCCGCCGAGCCGACCCGCCCGCAGGGCCGCCGGGTGGAGTTCCGCGACGTGTCGTTCTCGTACGACGGGAGCACGCCGGTGCTGCGCGGGGTGGACCTGACACTGGTGCCCGGCACCGTGACCGCGCTGGTCGGGCCGTCCGGCTCGGGCAAGTCCACGCTGGCCAAGCTGCTGCCCCGCTTCTACGACCCCGGCTCGGGCCAGGTGACGGTGGGCGGCGTGGACGTGCGCGACATCGGCTCCGCCGAGCTGTACCACCACGTCGGTTTCGTCCTGCAGGACGTGCAGCTCCTGCGCGCGTCCGTCGCGGACAACATCGCGCTCGGCCGCCCCGATGCGGGGCGCGAGGAGGTCGAGCGGATGGCCCGCGCGGCCCAGATCCACGACCGGATCACGGAGCTGCCGCGCGGCTACGACTCGGTGATCGGGGAGGACGCCCACCTGTCGGGCGGCGAGGCGCAGCGCGTGTCCATCGCCCGCGCGCTCCTGGCCGACGCGCCGATCCTGGTGCTGGACGAGGCCACCGCGTTCGCCGACCCGGAGTCGGAGTCGGCCATCCAGGACGCGCTGTCCACGCTGGTGGCCGGGCGCACGCTGCTGGTCATCGCCCACCGGCTGGGCACGATCACCGGCGCCGACCAGATCGCGGTGCTCGACGGCGGCCGGATCGTCGAGCGCGGCACCCATGACGAGCTCCGCGCGGCCGGCGGGCTCTACACCCGGCTGTGGGCGGCCCACGTACGCGACGACGATCGGGATTGGACCCGGGCATGATCGGAGAACTGGGCGCCGTACTCGGCCCCGAGCACGGGGCGCGCCTGCGCCGCAGCCTGCTCGCGATGATCGTGTACGGCGTGCTGCAGGGCGCGTCGTTCGCGATGCTCGTGCCGGTGCTGCGCGCGCTGCTGTCCGGCGAGGCGGCCGGACCGTGGCTCGCGGCCTTCGCCGCCGTGGTCGCCGCCACCGCCGTCGCCTCCTACCAGCAGTCCCAGTACGGCTACGCGGTCGGCCTGGCCGCCCTGCGCACGCTCTACCACCGGATGGGCGACCACGTGGCCGGGCTGCCGGTCGGCTGGTTCAGCGCCGACCGGGTGGGCCGGCTCGGGCAGCTCGCGGGCAAGGGCGTCATGGACGTGATGAGCGTGCCCGCCCACCTGCTCCAGGTCGTGGTGACCTCGGTGACCGCGCCGGCGACCGTGCTGGTGTGCATGTTCGTGTTCGACTGGCGGCTGGGGCTGGCGGCCCTGGTCACGGCGCCGTTCCTGTGGCTGGCGTTCCGCTGGACGCAGACCCTGGTGCAGCGCAGCGACACCGCGATGGACGACGCGGGGGCCGAGGGGGCCGACCGCGTGGTGGAGTTCGCCCGGCAGCAGGCGTCCCTGCGGGCGTTCGGGCGCACGGCGGACGGTTACGACCTGCTCGACGACGCGCTGGTGCGGCAGCGGTCGGCGCTGCGGGGCCTGCTGCGGACCACGCTGCCCGGCCTCGGAACGGTCGCGCTGACCGTGCAGCTCGCCTTCACCGCGATCCTGCTGGTGGGCTGCTCGCTGGCGCTCGGCGGCGCGGTGGACGTGCCGGAGCTGGTCGGGGTGCTGGTCCTGGCCGTACGGTTCACCGAACCGCTGCTCGCCGCCGCCGACGTGGGCGGCGAGCTGCGCATGGCGCGCGG
>NZ_JBSFTC010000371.1:0-9495 GCF_053590415.1 Nonomuraea sp. NPDC003201 | reverse complement strand
GGACGCGGCTTCTTCTTCCCCATGCTCTCCATCATGGACATCCTTCCGGGGACGAGCCCCTGATCTCGGATGTCCGTCAAACCGGATCAAGCCCAGGGGTTCGTCCCCGCAGGCAAGCCCGCGTCTTGTGCTTGTCCGTCTGCTCTATCTGATCGCGCTCCGGGTGTTCGGCTGGCTGATGTTGCTGGGCCGCGGTCAAGCGTCGAAGGACGCGAAGATCATGGTGTTGCGTTCATGAGGTGGCGGTGCTGCGGCGTCAGGTCGGACGCCGAAGCCGGACTGGGCTGATCGGGCTGTTCTCGCGGCGTTGGCCCGGTGGTTGCCGGCGGTGCTGCGCGCTCATCGTCGGTCAGCCCGGCGACACTGCTGGCATGGCATCGTCGCCTGTTGCGACGGGCCTGGACCCATCCGCATCGGCCCGGGCGTCCAGGAACGAGCCGGGAGATCACGCTGCTGAAGAGTCCGCCGCGGACACCGAGAGCCAACTGCTATGCCGAGCGCTGGGCCCGGACGGTGCGAGCCGAGTGTACGGACCGCGTGCTGATCTATGGCGAACGTCACCTGCGCTCGGTCCTGAGCGAATATGTCGATCACTACAACGGCCATCGATGTGGTGGTGCCGATGGAAGGCCGGATCGAACGCCACAAGATACTCGCAGGAGTGATCAACGAGTACCGCCGAGCCGCCTTACAGCCAGGCTTGCGTGGTGAGCTCGAAGCTTACGGCGGATCGAACGTGTACGAGCAACCACCGAGCAGCCGTCACCTGGTCATTTGCGTCCGCAGGCAGGATGGCTCGCAGCAGACCTCGGATGCGATGCGACGTCTGCTTGATGTGCATGGACGGAGTTTTCGGCAGGTGCAGAGACGGCCTGTCGTTAACGAAGCTGTCACCAGGTACACGCGAGCGCGTTTGCCCTGGTCATTAGGCCCTTTATGGAGGTTCTCCCGGATTTTTCGCGGTTTCGCGATCACAAGCGGTAAGTATCAGTCCGGATCTCGGGGGTTGGTCTGTGGTGGCCGACCTGGACCCATCGGCACCCCAGAGAGAGCCTCCCGTGAGGCGTGTTGGTGATCTTCTCTCGGAATCGAGCGTTTGCGAGAGCGCCCGGCCGAGATCAGGCTCGGGCCGGTTCGCGGGAAGAGGAGGCTGCGCCTCCGAGGTTGATCATGGCCCGGTACAGGGCAGTGTGCGCAGGCGGGGCAGGAAGCGGGCCGCGGGCCGGGGCCTGGTAGGACTGGATCATCAGGGCGAGAACGCGGCGCCAGGCGTCGGAGGCGGCGTCGGCGGTGGCGGTGATGACGCCGGCGGTGGCCATGAGCAGCAGGACCAGGTCTTGCGGGGTGAAGTCGTCGCGCAGATGGCCTGCGGCTTTGGCGCGGTCGATGAGGCGCACCGCGCCGTCGTAGGCCTCCTTGCGGCGGGCTTCCAGGGCCTTGGCGGTGGGGAAGGTCATGGTCAGCACGTCGGCGAAGCCGCGGTCGGCTGCCTGCATGGCGCACACCGTGTGGAGGTAGCCGGTGAAGCCGTGCCAGGGGTCGGGGTCGGCCAGGGCGGTGGCGACGGCGTCGACGTAGGCGTCCATGCGGTCGGCGAAGACGGCGGCGACCAGGTCTTCCTTGGCGGGGAAACGGCGGAACAGGGTGGCGATGCCGACGCCCGCTTCGCGGGCGACCGAGGCCATGGAGGCGCCCAGGCCGTCGCGAGCGAACACCGTGCGGGCGGCGGCCAGGACGCGTTCGCGGTTGCGTTCGGCGTCGCTGCGCAGCGGCGGGGTGAGGTCCTCGGCTTGCTGGTCGCCTGGGTTCATGGATCCCACTCTACCGAACTGGAATGCCCTATCCGATTCTGTTGTTATGCTGGCCGACGAACCGGAAAGGTCTTTCCAGATCGACAGGAGGAGTTTGTGATGCGTGCTGTGACGCTGGCGCAGGTGCCCGGGATCCTTGAGGTGACCGAGGTGGATGCGCCCCGCCCGGAGGCCGGTGAGCTGCTGGTGCGGGTGGAGGCATCGTCGGTGAACGGGTTCGACCTGGGCACCGCGGCCGGACACCTGCAGGGGATGATGGAGCACCGCTTCCCGCTGATCCCCGGCAAGGACTTCGCCGGCACCGTCGAGGCGGTCGGTGACGGCGTCGAGGGCTTCGCCGTCGGGGACGCCGTGTTCGGCGTGGTGACCAAGCCGCACCTGGGGACCGGGTCGCTGGCGCAGTACGTCGCCGTCCCGGCCGCCATCGGCGTCGCCCGCCTGCCGGAAGGGGCGTCGGTGCGCGAGGCGGGGGCGCTCGGCCTGGCGGGCACCGCCGCCTCCGACGGTCTTGCCGCGCTCGGCCCGCTGGAGGGCAGGACGGTGCTGATCTCGGGCGCCACCGGCGGTGTGGGCGCCCTCGCCGTGCAACTGGCCACGGCCCGGGGTGCGCGCGTGATCGCCACCGCCAAGCCGGGTTCGGAGGCCGGCTTCGTCTCGGCGCTGACCGACGCCGAGGTGCTTCTCGTCGACTACACCCAGGACGTAACCGCGCAGATCCGGGCACTGGCTCCGGACGGGGTGGATGCGGTGCTGCACCTGGCGGGCGACCTGGCCGAACTGACCGCGCTCGCGCGCGACGGCGGCGCCGTCGTCTCCGCCCTGGGCCTCCCCGAGGCCCCGGAGGGCCGCAAGCTGCAGACCGCCATGATCCAGTCCAACCCGACCGCCGACACCCTGTCCACGCTCGCCGGGCAGGTCGCCGCAGGCACCCTCAAGGTGTCGGTGAACTCCGTCTACGACCTGGAGCGGGCCGACGAGGCGTTCGCCGCGTTCGGCACCGGCACCCTCGGCAAGATCGCGCTCACCGTCGCCTGATCCGCCCCTTTCCCAACGGCTCTCTCACAAAGGATTCACTGTGCCCAGCATCGCCATCGTCGGAGCCGGCCCCGGTGTGGGCCTGGCCATCGCCCGTACCTTCGGCTCCCGCGGCTTCGACGTCGCTCTCATCGCCCGCAACCGCGACAAGCTCGACGACCTGGTCGGTCAGCTTGACGCCGAGGGCATCACCGCCGCCGCATTCCCGGCGGACGTGCTCGACCACGACGCGCTCACCCAGGCGCTCAAGGACGCCACCACCCGTTTCGGCGGCATCGACGTCCTGGAGTACTCCCCAGCCGGGAGCATCGAATCGATGACGCTCACCGCCCCGTCCGAGACCGACCCGTCCGACGTGCAGTGGGGGATGGACTTCCTGCTCTACGGGGCCATCGCCGCCACCCGGGCCGTGCTGCCCGCGATGCGCGAGGCCGACGCGGGCACCCTGCTCTACACCAACGGCGGCGGCTCGGTGGACCCCAACCCGATGCTCGGCAACGTCAACGCGGCCCAAGCCGCGCTGCGCAACTGGGTGCTCAACCTGCACAAGGAACTGGCCGGCACCGGCGTCCAGGCCGCACACGTCGCCATCGGCGTGTGGATCGGCACCGACGGCCCGCCCGGAGCGCCGACGGCCTCGGCCGAGGACATCGCCCCCCTCTACTGGGACCTGCACACCCGTCGCGACGAAGTCGAGCGCGTCTTCACCGTCTGACGCCGCCCTGGCTCTCCCCGTCCCACCATCGTTGATCCCTGATCCGCCGCGGCGCGACCGAAGAAAGGGTTTCCGCTCCGACTTCGGCATGATGCAGGCCTCTCCCATCCCGGACACCATGGACGACGCGGCGGCCTGCTTCAGCGGGGCTGGTTGGTGGGCTCCTCCGCCCGGGGCCGGGTGGCAGCCAGGCTGGCGAGGAGCTTGAGCCGGTCTTCGAAGGTGGTGCCCGGTTCGGCGGTGTAGATGGTCAGGTCGTGCACCGCCCGATGGGACATGGGCAGGTTCAGGGACTGGTAGGTCAGTTCCAGGCAGCCGACCTCGGGGTGCCGCAGCCGCTTGATGCCGTCGTGGCGGATGCGTACGTCGTGGGCGGCCCACATGGTGCGGAAGTCGGGGCTGAGTGTGGACAGCTCGCCGACGAGTTCGCGCAGGGCCCGGTCGTGGGGTTCGCGTCCGGCTTCCGCGCGTAGCAGCGCGGCGGTGATGACGGCGGCGGTCTCCCAGTCGACGTAGAAGTCGTGGGCGCCCGGGTCCAGGAAGATGTAGCGGGCGACGTTGGGGCGGCCGCGCTTGTCAGTGGTACCGCTGCGGAACCACGGCGCGAACACGGCTCGGGCCAGTGAATTGGCGGCGACGACGTCCATGCGACCGTTCTGCACCGATGCCGAGGCCATCGTCATGGAGTCGAGCATCCACTGGATGCGGGGCGGGACCTCGACATCCTTGCGGCGGGAGGGCGTGCGGCGGGCGGGCCGGGCTGCCCGGGCCAGGTCGAACAGGTAGGTGCGCTCGTCCTCCTCCAGCTGCAGTGCCCGGGCGACCGCGTCGATGACGTCTTCGGACACGCCGCTGATGTGGCCCTTCTCCAGCCGCGTGTACCACTCTGTGCTCACGCCTGCCAGCACGGCGACCTCCTCGCGCCGTAGCCCCGGAACCCGGCGCCTGCCGCTGGTCGGCAGCCCGACCTGCTCCGGGGCGATCTTGGCACGCCGGCTCGCGAGGAAGTCCCGGATCTCGGAGCGGTTGTCGGAACGATTACCGGGTCCCTGGTCCATACCGTCCACGGTAGTCGCGGGCTGACGTGCAGGAAGAGCGGAGGGGGGTTGAGTTTATACCCCCCATAAATACGACCTTCTCCACTTGCGGCGAAGCCGGTTTCGTGAAAGGGACAGCTCGAACACGACCCCTGTGGAGATGGAAGTATGAGCACGCGAGGAGGAGTCCTGCACGCCCGTGGCGACGTGCGCGTCGAAGAGCGTGGGCGTCCGCCGGCCAGGCTTCCTTTCGTCATCTATGTGCTGGCGTTGGGCACGTTCCTGATGGGCACGACCGAATTCGTGGTGGCGGGCCTGCTGCCGGAGATCGCGGGCAACCTGCGGGTGAGCGTGGCCCAGGCCGGGCTGTTGATCACGGTCTTCGCGGTCGGGATGATCGTCGGTGCGCCGCTGATGGCGATGCTGACGCTGCGGCTGCCCAAACGGCTGACCCTGATGCTCGCCTTGGGCGTCTTCGCCGCCGGACACGTCATCGTCGCCCTCGGCTCCAGCTTCACACTGCTGCTGACGGCGCGGTTCCTGACGGCGCTGGCGACCGGAGCGTTCTGGGCCGTGGCCAACGTGGCCGCCGCCCAGGCCGCAGGCCCTGCCGCCGGCTCCCGCGCCCTCGGCCTCGTCGGGGCCGGAGCCATGCTCGCCAACGTCGTCGGCGTGCCGCTCGGCGCGTTCGCCGGGCAGCTCATGGGCTGGCGGGGCCCGTTCTGGGCCCTCGCAGCCCTTGCCGCGGCAGCCATCGCGCTCATCGCCCGCGCCGTCCCGCACGACGGGCCTGCCCAGCACACGGGATCGATCCACTCCGAGCTGGCCGCTCTGCGTTCCGGCCGTCTGTGGCTGGTACTGGCGGCCTGCGCCACCACCACCGGCGGCGTCCTGGCCGCGTACTCCTACGTCGCGCCGCTGCTGACCGACCGGGCCGGCCTTGCTGCCGGGCTCTTGCCACTGGCGCTCGTCGGCTTCGGCATCGGCGCCCTCGTGGGCTCGATCGTCGGGGGCCGCCTGGGCGACGCCCGTCCGCACACGGTGACCATCGTGGCAGCAGCAGGAGCCACCCTCCTGCTCCTCGCGATCTGCCTGCTGACCGGCTACGCCGCGGCCACAGTCCTTCTGGTCGCCCTGCTGGGCTTCTTCGGGCTCGGCGCCAACCCGGTGCTGATATCCCTGGCCGTCCGCTTCGCGGGCCGGGCGCCCGTCCTGGCCTCTGCCCTGACCATCTCGGCGTTCAACTTCGGCACCGCCGTCGGCTCCTGGATCGCCGGCCTCGCCCTCGGCTCGTCGCTCGGGACCACCGGTCCTGCAGTGGTCGGCACCGCCATCGCCGCGCTGACCCTGATCCCCACGATCGCCATCGCCCTCACCCAGAGCCGTCGCTCCGCAGCGGCAGCCCGTAGCTGAGGGCTCCTGGCCACCGACTGGACCCCTGGAAAAGTTGCGGCTGGATTTCCGCCACCCAGAACCAATATCAATAACCCGAATCAGGACAGCAGGCAATGACTATTTCTGCTAGCGCGACAAGCGTCAGTGCGATGGTTGTCAGGCATTATGGCGAACCGGACGTGCTCACCGCGGAGGAAGTCCACCTAGATGCTCCCGCCAGTGGCGAAGTGCTTGTTCGCCTGGCCGTGGCAGGGATCAATTTCGTGGACATCTATCAGCGGCGAGGATTCCGCCCTGTGCCGCTGCCTTTCATTCCCGGACTGGAGGGTGCCGGCGTGGTGGAGGCTGTCGGCCCAGGCGTTGGCAACGTCAAGCCGGGTGACCGGGTCGCCTACGCTCAGCAGCCGGGGGCCTACGCCGAAGCCTCCGTCGTGCCGGCCCGGAGGCGGTCCGGCAAGCGGGCGCCGGCGATGTCATTGTCTATACTGAACACGATTTCGCCGCAGAGACCATGCGTTTGACCAGCGGTCAAGGTGCCGACCTCATCATCGATGGCGTAGGGGCAACCACCTTCGCGGAAACCTGGAAACAGCGGCCGTGCGCGGTCACATGGTGATTTTCGGTGCTGCCGGCGGACCCGCTGACGGCATCTCCCCGAACTCGCTCATGGAACGCTCACTGTCACTTTCCGGCGGCGATCTTCGGCACTTCATGCGAACTCGCGAGGAAATGCTGTCACGCGCGGAAGACGTGATCGAGGGCATCGAGAACGGCTGGCTGAAACCGCGAATTTTCAGCGTTCTCCCGCTGGCCGAGGCCGCCGAGGCGCATCGGCTGCTGGAAGGCCGTCAGACAATCGGCAAGATTCTTCTTTCGACAGGCGGCCTCAAAGCGCACTGAACTCGTCAGCTGCGTCAATATCCAATCGCCAACACCAGAAATCAAGCACCAATCGCATCGGAGAACACCTCATGCGCGCAACCTTCATGTACGGCGCCGGCGACGTCCGCGTCGAGAACGTCCCGGACTCGGTCATCAAGCTGCCCACCGACGCGCTCGTCCGCGTCACCGCCTCCTGTATCTGCGGCAGCGACCTGTGGCCCTACGGCTCGCTGTCCCCGGCGGACGGGCCCTCCCGGATGGGGCACGAGTTCATCGGCGTCGTCGAGGACGCCGGCTCGGACGTGACCACCGTCAAACGGGGCGACCTGGTCGTGGCTCCCTTCGCCATCTCCGACAACACCTGCGCGTTCTGCCGCGAGGGCTTGCACACCTCCTGCGCCCACCCGCAGGCCGGCTTCTGGGACGGCGAGCCGGAGGAGGGCGGCCAGGCCGAAGCGGTACGTGTCCCGCTCGCCGACGGCACCCTCGTCAAGCTTCCCGTCGCGGCGGACTCTGCCCTGATCCCGTCCCTGCTGACGCTCTCGGACGTGTTCGGCACCGGCCATCACGCCGCCGTGGCCGGCGGCGTCAACGAGCGCACCCGCGTCACCGTGATCGGTGACGGCGCCGTCGGCCTGCTGGCGGTGTTGTCGGCCAAGCGCCTGGGCGCCGAGCAGATCATCCTCATGGGCCGCCACCCGGCGCGCACCGACCTCGGCCGGGAGTTCGGCGCCACCGACGTCGTCTCCGCTCGCGGTGAGGAGGGGATCGCCCAGGTCCGCGAGCTGACCGGCGGGCACGGCACGCACGTGGTCCTTGAGGCCGTCGGCACCATGTCCGCCTACGCGCAGGCCCTCGGAATCGTCCGCCCGGGCGGCGTCATCAGCCGCGTCGGCGTCCCGCAGTACGAGGAGGCGCCAATCGGCTTCGGCAGCCTCTTCCGCCACAACCTCCGCCTGGCCGGTGGACCCGCGCCGGTCCGGGCCTACATCGAGGAGCTGATGCCCGACATCCTCGACGGCACCATCGAGCCGGGAAAGGTGTTCGACGCCACGACCGACCTCGACGGCGTCCCGGCCGGATATCAGGACATGGCCGACCGCAAGAGCCTCAAGGTCCTCATCAAGCCCTGACCTCGAGAGCCCCGACCGGGCCCCGAAGGAGTACATATGTCCACTGAACCGCCTGTTTCCGCTGTTCCAGCCCCGGCCACAGCCGATGAGTCCTCGTCGGCGCTCAATCGGCGCACCTTCATCGCTGTCGGTACCGCGGCCGGGGGTGCTGTCGTCGCGGACGGCCTGATCGCAGGGCCGTCCCTGGCCGCCCCGCGCGAGGTGGCCGCCGCCGAAGCGCCGCTCAGCGGCCGCGTCTCGCTGACCGTCAACGGCGAGCGGCACGCCGCGATGATCGACAACCGGACCTCGCTGCTGGACCTGCTGCGTGAGCAGTTCGGGCTGACGGGCACGAAGAAGGGCTGCGATGCCGGGGCCTGTGGGGCGTGCACCGTCCTGGTCGACGGTCGCCGGGTCAACGCGTGCCTGACGCTCGCGGTGCGGCTGGAGGGCGCCGAGGTCACCACCGTCGAGGGGCTCGCCCCGGACGAGGACGACGACCTGCACCCGTTGCAGCAGGCGTTCATCGAGCAGGACGCCTTCCAATGTGGTTACTGCACCCCGGGTCAGATCATGTCCGGCATCGGCTGCATCCGGGAAGGCCGTACCGGCTCGCCGGAGGAGATCCGGGAGTGGATGAGCGGCAACATCTGCCGCTGCGGCTGCTACACCAAGATCGTCCAAGCGGTCGAGCAGGCCGCCGGCGGGAAGTGAGGTCCGGATGCATCCCTTCTCCTACACCAAGGCCGCCGACATCGATGGCGCGCTCAACGGCGGCCGGCGGGGCGGCCGCTTCATCGCCGGCGGCACCACTCTGGTCGACCTGATGCGCGAGAACGTCGAGCGGCCCCGCGAGCTGATCGATATCAGTGCCCTTCCGTTGCATGACATCACCGGCACCGCCCGTGGGGGCCTGCGCATCGGTGCGCTCGTGTCGATGGCCGCGGCCGCCGCCCACCCCAAGGTACGCGCCGCCTTTCCCGTCGTGGCACAGGCGCTGGAGCTGAGCGCCTCGCCCCAGCTGCGCAACATGGCCACCATGGCGGGCAACATCATGCAGCGCACCCGGTGCACATACTTCCGCGACGTGACGGCCGCCTGTAACAAGCGCCGGCCGGGCTCGGGGTGCGCGGCGCTGGACGGTTTCAACCGTAGCCACGCGATCCTCGGCGCCTCCGACCAGTGTGCGGCCACGCACCCCTCGGATGTCGCCGTCGCCTTCACGGCGCTGGAGGCGAGCGTGCACCTGCTCGGCCCGGACGGGGAACGCAGCCTCGCCTTCGCCGACTTCCTGCTGCCACCGGGCAGCACCCCGCACCAGGAACACGCCCTGCGGCCGGGCGAGCTGATCACCGCTGTGGAGATCCCGGCCCATCCGCAACCGCTCAAGTCCGGATACCTGAAGGTCCGCGACCGCCAGTCGTACGAGTTCGCCCTGACCTCGGCAGCCGTCGCGCTGCACGTCCGCGGCGGCGTGATCCGCGCGGCGAAGATCGCCGCCGGCGGCG
>NZ_JBSFTC010000370.1:0-9730 GCF_053590415.1 Nonomuraea sp. NPDC003201 | reverse complement strand
GTAGTCGCGCCAGCGGTCGGCGGGCGCCCGTCCGCTGGCGTCCCGTCCCTCGCACAGCAGGTTCCAGTACTCCTCCGCCGAGCCGACGCCGCCGGGCAGGCGGCAGCCGATCCCGATCAGCGCGATCATCTCGACCGGTCGATCCATCACACGTCACTCCGCATCCGCGCCCACACGGGCGACTCGAGAATCTCCACGACGGCGGCCGAGATCGTCACGCCCGGTCCGAAGCCGAACATCAGCAGGTGGTCGCCGGGCCGGAGGGCATGGTCGCGGACCAGGTGCTCCAGCGCGAGGATCTGGTCGCTGGCCCCGCAGTGGCCGATCGTCCGGCCGAAGTCCCAGGCCGACCGGGACGCCGGGATGCCCAGCCGGTGCTCGCAGATCTGGTCGGCGATCTCCTGGGAGGTGTTCATGCACGCCACCCGGGTCACGTCATCCGGCTTGATCCCGGCCTCGGACAGGGCCCGGTCGATCACTTCGGCCATCCGCTCGTCCAGCGTCACGAGCACTCCGGTGCCGTCGCCCTCGACGACCGCGCGCCGGCGGAACACGTCGTTGTGCGCCCCGAAGTCCACCGTACGGCCCTCGGTGACGCCGGGCGGGAACAGCGGCTCTGCGCAGCGGTGCATCTCCTCGGCCTCCGACACCGACATCGTGCACACCGACGCCAGCCGGGCGAACCCCGGCTCGGTGTCGAGCACGAGGGCGCTGCCCGCGTCACCGGCGACGGCCGCGGGCAGCATCCGCCACCGGTCGACGAGCGGGGTGCCGTAGTTGTCGGCGGCGACCAGCAGCGCCGCCTGGCGGCCGGGCGCCGCGCGCAGGTAGCTGGCGGCCAGCTCCAGGGCCGCGAACATGCCGTTGCAGCCCTGCTTGAGCTGGGTGGACAGGACGCCGTCGCCGACCAGATGGCGTTGCACGTACGCCTGGGGCGGCCAGCCCTCCGGGCCCTGATGCCAGGTCGAGACGTACAGCAGCAGGTCCAGCTCGGTGGGGGAACGACCGCTGCGGGCCACCGCGCTCCGTGCCGCCCGTAACGCCATCTCCGGCGGCGGGACGTCACCGGCCACCGCGACCGCGGCGAGCCGGTGCAGCTCGACCTCCTCGGCCGAATACCACCCCGCCGCCACCGCCTGCTCCACGCTCACCGTGGCGGGGAGGTACGACCCGACCCCGCTGATGTACATGTCCGCCGTCTCCATGCCGCCTCCCGGGCTCGTCGAACTCGATCCTCGATGCGGGCGCCTGCTCAGCCGGGCCCGCCGGGGGCGTACTCCTGGGGGACGTCGAGGATCCGCAGGACGGCGCAGGCCATGGTGGTGCCGGCGCCAAGACCGACGAGCAGCATGTAGTCGCCGCGGGCCAGCGCCCCGGCCGCCAGCAGGTGGTCGAGGGCGACGAACTGGTCGCTGACCCCGAGGTGCCCGACGCTCGCGCCGTAGTCCCAGGTGGTGTCGGCCAGGGTCAGCCCGAACCAGTTCACCCCCCGGTGCTCCAGGTCGTCCCAGCGCCCGTGCGGGAAGGCCACGCGCGCCACCTCGTCGAGGGTGATCCCCGCCTCCTTGAGCGTGCGGTCGACCAGCCCCATCAGCGTCGTCTGGATCGCCAGCATGACGCCGGCACCGTCGCGGGCGAAGAGGCGCTTGCGGAACTCGCGGTTGCGGGCGGCGAAGTCGAGCGGCCGGCCGACGGTCGCGTCCGGCGGGAACATCGGCACGCCGCCGTCGTTGACCGACTCGGCCTCCGGGAGCACGACCACGTTGACCGAGCGCAGCTCCGCGAAGCCCGTGTCCGTGGTGAGCAGCAGCGCGCACCCGGCGTCGCCCATCACGTTGCCCTCGATCATGCGCCACCGGTCGACCAGCGGGGTTCCGTGGTTGTCGGCGCCGACCAGCAGCGCGCTGCCGCCCGGCCGCAGGTACCCGGAGGCGAGCTGCAGGGCGCTGAACAGCCCGCAACATCCGTGCCGCAGCTCGACGGACAGGACGTCGCCGCCGATGAGGTGCTGCTGCAGGTAGTACTGCGGCTGCCAGCCCTCCGGCCCCTGGTGCCAGACATCGGCGTACAGCATGAGGTCCAGATCTTGTGGCGACATCCCGCCGGAGCGCTCGAACGCGTGCCGGGCCGCGCGGAGCGCGAGCTCCGGCGCCGGTACGTCGCCGGCCACCGCGGCGCCGCCGAGGCGGAAGTACTCCATCTCGTCGGCCGGGTAGCGGCCCTCGGCGACGGCCGTCTCGACGCTGACCACCGGCGGCAGATGGACGCCGATACTGCGCAGGAAAATGTCGGGTGTTCGCATGCGTCCTCCTTCAGCGGTGCGAAAGGCCGTCGGGCCTCACTGGGGGCCCGCCGTCGCGGCGGGGTTCTCCGCCCCGTCGCGGAGCAGCAGCATCGGATCGCTCAGCTCGTACAGCCCGCACATGGGTGGGCAGGCCTCGTAGCCGAGGAGCCGCTGGATGTCCTCGGGGTAGCCGCGGACCGTGTCCAGCGGCAGGGACAGGTAATGGTTCTCCTCCTGGCGGAGGTTGCCGAGGTCGTAGGCGTACGACAGGCCGGTGCGCGGCGCGTCGGAGGCGTTGACGCCGGCGCCGTGGTAGGTGCTGCCGAGCCACAGCAGCGCGGCGCCGGGCCGCATCTCGGCGGGGACCGCCTCGTCGTCGCGGGGCGCCCGCTCGTCGTCCCACCGGTGGCTGCCCGGGATCACGCGGGTGGCGCCGTTGCGCGCGGTGAACTCGCTCGCGGCGACCATGACCTGCACCCGGCTCTCCGGACCCGGATGGGTACGGAGGTGGGCCGTGTCGTCCCGGTGCAGCCCCTGGAGCGGCACGCCGGGCCTGATCTGGATCGCCCGGGATATGCCGAGCTGGATCGTCGGGACGAGCTCCACGCGCTGCTCGCCGAGCCAGGCCTTCACCGGGCGCTGCAGGAAGTGCCGCGCGCAGCCGAGGAGGTGCGGCTGCCGCATGATCGCGATCGAGTGCCCGCTCCGGCGTATCAGACCCGGCAGGATCCGGGTCTTCTCGCCGACCAGGCGGCCGTCGCCGTCCGCCTGGCGTTCCAGGTCCGGGCCCAGGTCGTCCCACAGGCCGCGGAGCGTGCCGGCGTCGACGAAGTCCTCGATGATCACCGCTCCGTCCCGCTCGACGACGTCGATCGCCTCGGCGAGCGGCGCCGACCCGGGCAGCGTGGTCAGCTTGGGATCACTCATCGCGAAGCCTCCTGTCCGGGCGGCCGAACCATCGGGTGAGGGCGCCTTGCAGCGACGCCGGGTCACCGGGCGTGCTCCAGGCGACGAAGCCGTCCGGGCGGATCAGCAGGGCGTCCGCCGGGGCCTCGGCGCATTCGGCCGTGACCACGTCGATCCGGTCGGCCCAGGGTTCGGCGAGTGCCCGCGGCTCGGGGCCGGCGCCGAGGTCGAGCAGCAGCGCCCGCCCGGTGCGTTGCAGCTGCGCGAGCCGTACGGGGCCGTCGGCGCACCGCAGCCGCAGATCCGGGCTGTAGCGCCCGACCAGCGGACCGGTCAGCGACGGGTCGCCCATGTCGTAGCTGATGTGCAGGTCGTCGACCAGGGAGGTGAGCTGCCGGTTCGCCTCGTCGCGGAGCAGCAGCTCCGTGAGCAGCCGGCGCAACGCGTCGACGTACGGGCCGGGGCGCATCAGCGCGATCGAGGCACGCTGGATCTCCAGCGTCTGCTCGCCGATCGGGTGCCGCTCGGAGTGGTAGGTGTCGAGCAGGTCCTCATGGCACCAGCCGCGCGCGACCGCGGCGAGCTTCCAGCCGAGGTTGAGGGCGTCTCCCAGCCCGAGCCGCAGTCCGGGGCCGCTCCAGTGCGAGTGGACGTGCGCCGCGTCGCCGACGAGCAGCACCCGCCCGCTGCGGTACGTCTCGGCCTGCCGCGCGTTGTCGGTGAACCGGGTGATCTTCTTGACCTCGGTCACCGTCACCTTGGTGCCGCTGAGCCGGCGCAGCGACTCCTGGAACTCCTCGAGCGTGATGGGGGCGTCCCGGTTGGCCGGCGGGCCGTCGAACTCCAGGGTGATGAACCGGGGCGGTCCCTCCTCGTACACGAGGAGCCCGCCGTCCTTGCGGAACCAGCCGGGGAGATGGAATTCCGGGTCGTCGATCTCGGCGAAGGCGCGGTATCCGGCCGTGACGCCGTCCGTGCCCGGGAAGGCGATGCCCGACAGCTTCCTGACCACGCTCCGGCCGCCGTCGCAGCCGGCGAGCCATTCCGCCTCCATCCGGTACGGCCCGTCAGGGCCTTCGACGTCGAGACACACGCGGTCGTCGTCCTGGACGAAACCGGTGACCGTGTGGCCGCGCCGTACCTCGACGCCCAGGTCCGCCGCGCGCCGCGCCAGGTCCTCCTCCAGGAGTTGCTGGGGCACCAGCAGGTCGGGGGACTCCGGGCGGAGCAGGAACATGGTGGCGAAATGCCGCGCACCGGGGAACGCCTTGGGGAGCAGGCTGTCCGGCCGCCGCTCCCCCTCGGCGATGCGGGCCTGCTGCTCGGACGTCAGCGGCGCGGCAGGCGCCTCGGTGACCCCGACCATGAGACCGCGACGGTCCATGATGTCGATGGCCCGTCCGGTGATGCCCTCGGCCTTCGGGCGCCATTCGATCGCGGGCAGCCGTTCGAGCACCACGACCGGAACGCCGTGGAGGGCCACCTCACACGCGAGCATGAGCCCCACCGGTCCCGCACCGACAACCGCGACCTGCGCATCCAGATACGCCATTAACACCTCTGCTGGAGGAGAGAAAGAGACTGCTGAACAAAGCTGCCGGGTCGCCACTACAGACCGGCGATACTCACGGCGGTTCGCAACGTGAGTGTTGACAGATGTGCCTCCGGGCGGTCAGCGCCGATGCTAATCGGATGATCCATAAATGACTAGTGGTGTCATTTTTCGGACTCACCATGCATAATCATCAGCGCCGATGATCAACGGCGTGCCGGGCCGGCGCGCAGGTGGGAGGTTGCCGGATGAGCGATGGTCGGAAGGCCCAGCCGTTGGAGACCGACCGGCCCAATCCCTTCGACCCGCCCGTCGAGCTGCGGAAGCGAGCCCCGCTCAGCCGGCTCGCCTATCCTGACGGGCACGTGGGCTGGGTGGCGACCGGGTACGCCGTCACCCGCGCCATCCTGGCGGACCCACGCTTCAGCACCCGGCGCGAGCTGCTGCACCAGCCGGTCGGCCGCGAGCGCGCGCACCAGCGGCCGACGCCCGCCGAGCCGGGGATCTTCCCCCACATGGACCCGCCCGAACACACCCGGTACCGCCGCCTGCTGAGTCGCCACTTCGGGTCTCGCCGCGTCGCCGAGCTGACGCCCGCGATCCGGCGGTACACCGCGCAGGCGCTCGACGCCATGGCGGCCGCCGGGCCGCCCGCCGACCTCGTGGCGTCGTTCGCCGTTCCGGTTCCGGCGCTGGTCATCTGCGAGTTGCTCGGCGTCCCCGCGCAGGACCGGCACGTGATCCAGGCGGCCACCGGAGTGATGAACGACCTGGACTCCACCCCGGGCCAGACCGCCGAGGCCGTGATGTCGATCACGGAGACGGTACGCGGCCTCCTCAAGCGCCTGCGCGCCGGATCCGGCCCGCCGGACGACGGGCTGCTGGCGCACGCCGTGGCGACCGGCGACCTGAGCGACGACGAACTCACCAACCTCGGGATGGTGCTGCTGGCCACCGGCCATCTGCCCACGTCGAGCATGCTCGCGCTCGCGACGTTCGTCCTGCTGACCGACCCGGCCCGGCGAGCCCGCCTGGCCGCGGACCCGGAGCTCGCCGAACCGGCGGTCGAGGAGCTCCTGCGGTACCTGTCGATCCTCCAGTTCGACGTGCGGCGCACCGCGCTGACGGACGTCGAGCTCGGCGGCCAGGTCATCGCGGCCGGCGAGACCGTGGTGCTGGCGCTGCCGGTCGCGAACCGGGACCCGGAACGCTTCCTCGACCCGGACACCCTGGACCTGGCCCGCTCCGCGACCGGGCACCTGGCCTTCGGGCACGGCATCCACCAGTGTCTCGGCCAGCATCTCGCCCGGGCCGAGCTGCGCATCGCGCTGACCGCGCTCTTCGAGCGCTTTCCCGACCTGCGCCTGGCCGTTCCGGTGGCCGAGGTGCCGACCCGCGACCGCATGGCGGTGTACGGGGTGGACCGCCTGCCGGTCACCTGGGGCGCTGCTCCGGCGGACCGTTCGAGCGAAGGGTGACTTCGGATCATGCGTTACAGGACCTTGGGCGATTCTGGCCTGCGGGTGTCGGTGGTCGGTCTGGGCTGCAACAACATCGGCTCGCGGATCGACGTGGCCCGTACCAGGGAGGTGGTGGACGCGGCGATCGAGGAGGGCGTGACGCTCTTCGACACGGCCGAGGTGTACGGCGCGGTGCACGGCGCCTCCGAGGAGATCCTCGGGGAGGTGCTGGCCGGCCGGCGGGACCAGGTGGTGCTGGCCACCAAGTTCGGCAGACCCGGCGACCAGGGTGCGGCGTCCGGAACGCTGGGCGGCCGGTCGTACATCCGGCGCGCGGTGGAGGGGTCGCTGCGCCGCCTGCGTACCGACTACATCGACCTCTACCAGTACCACTTCCCCGACGGCGTCACCCCGATCGAGGAGACGCTGGAGGCCCTGACCGAGCTGGTGCGGGAGGGCAAGGTGCGCTACGTCGGCAGCTCCAACTTCGCCGGCTGGCAGATCGCCGAGGCCGCGCACGTGGCCCGCGCGAGGGGATGCGCGCCGTTCGTGTCGGCGCAGAACCACTGGTCGTTGCTGGAGCGCGGCGCCGAACGGGAGGTGGTGCCGGCGGCCCTGCACTACGGGGTCGGCGTGCTGCCGTACTTCCCGCTGGCCCACGGGTTGTTGACGGGCAAGGTGCGGCGCGGGCAGGAGCCGCCGGCCGGGAGCCGGCTCGCGGAGCGTCCCCACCTCGTCACGCCGGAGAAGCTGGACCGGGTGGAGGCGCTGACGTCCTGGGCCGACAAGCACGACCGGTCCCTCCTGGACGTGGCCATCGGCGCGCTGGCCGCGCTGCCCGGCTGCGGCTCGGTGATCGCCGGCGCGACCGCCCCGGAGCAGGTCCGGGCCAACGCGGCCGCTGGCGACTGGGAACCGACCACCGAGGAACTCGCCGAGATCACCGGGCTGATGCCGCTCCTCGCGGCGGTTTGACGATGCGAGCCCTCGTACGTCAAGGCGTCATTTTCGCCAAGCTCGCGATCTCCTGGCCCGACCCGCCATCCACGGCCACCCGCCCCGCCGCGACGAGCCCGTCCAGCACCCGCGAGAACTCGAACAACTGCAGCCCCGACAGCGCCTGAAGCTTGCGCAGCTCGGAGGTGCCGTTGGCGCGCAGCGTGTCCAGCAGCACCTGCTCGGCGGGCGGCGTCTGCTCGAAGGCGGGCCGCAACGACTCCACCAACTCCCGCAGGACCTTCTCGCCGATCAGCGCCTGCAACGACAGACCCAGCACGTACGACTTGACCTGCTCGGGAAGGGTGGCCTCCCGCCCCGAGCGCAGGGACGCGATCCGATCCTCGACCACCTTGACCTCGGCGGGCGTGAAGTTCTGCAGCGCCGCCACCGCGTAATGGAACAGCGCGTCCGCGCCCCGCTCGAACGGGAACCCGCCCATGATCTCGCCGACCCCCTTGGACCGGATCCTGGCCCGCCCCCGATCCACCGCCCGGTCGGCGGCCGAAAGGATCACCGTGAGCACCGCGCTCGGCCCGACCCCGATCACCTGGTTGCCCGCCGTGACGTTGAACAGCGAACTGCGGAACAGCGCCCCCGACCCGAACCCCGCCGCCAGCACCTGCGTGAAGGTGACGCTCTCCCCCGTGGCGCCGAAGGTCCACCCGAACTGCGTGACCGTCCACAACGCCGCCGCCGCGCCGCCCGCGTTGACGGCGACGTAGAAGGCCGCCGGCACCGACCACAGCGCGCCGGCGGGGTTGTCGCGATACCGCGACACCAGCTCGGCCAGCGCGACGAGCGCGCCGATGAGGGCGACCGCGAGAAAGGGCACCCACATGGCTCACACCTCGCGATACAGGTGGACGACCTCGTCGCCGGGAGGCCCCTTGACCGTCACCAACCCTTCTTCGGTCAGCTCGGCCAGCACCGCCGTGAACTGCAGGAACGACAGCCCGGCCCGGTCCTGCAGGTCCGCGATGCGCATCTGGCCGCCGGCGTCGACCAGCGCCCGGACGGTCTCGTGGGTCCGGGGCGAGCCGAGGGCACGGCGGAACGCGGAGCCCCCGCCGTCCTCACCCGTGGCTCTCGACAGGTCGTGCACCGAGCTGTCGCCCCGGCGTGGAGGCGGAGGGACGTTCGACGGTCCCGGAAGGCGCTCAGACGACATGGGAACCCTTCTGCCAGCCTGCGCTCACCTTGCGACAGCCGGTAGCCGGTGTCAATGTCGACCGGCATGTCGGCTCGACCACCCCTTGTCATTCCTGCGGTCGGCCGGCTCGACGCCCAGGTCAGGCCGGAGACGGCCGTGTCCTGGCCTCGCGCACGACGGCCGTCCCGGCCCGGAGCGCGGCGACGGGATCGGCCGCCTCGTCCAGCTCGACGAGCACGATGCCGGCGCCGGGCGGCGGGACATCGCCTCGGCCCACCCGCGCCAGTCCACGATGCCGGTGCCCAGTTCGGTCATGTAGGGCTGCTGCTGGGCGAAGACGGTCTCGTCGATGGTGAGCTCGACGTCGATGGGCTTGACCGCGTCCTTCCAGTGCGCCAGCGCGATGCGCCGGCGGTGGCGGCGCGCGACGGCGACGGCCTCGCCGGCCAGGTGGGCGATGTCGGCCATCCGGGTCATGTACGCGGCGTCGACGAAGAAGGGCGGGCGCGTCCCGAACGTCTGGCGCATGGGCAGCCCGGCGACGAGGAGTTCCGCGCCCACGTCGGCGAGGAAGGCGGCGTGCCGTTCGGCGTCGGCGACGATCGCGGGCAGGTTGTCGCCGTGCCGCCAGTCGGGTGCTTCGCTCGCGGCCATGGAGGCGCTCACGACGGAAAGGCCGCGAGCCTGGAGTTCGCGGCGGAACGACGGCGCGTCGCCGAAGGCCCGCAGGGCCGAGTCGATGTGGCGAAGCGGGGTTCGGTGGTGGTCCCCAGCGTCATTCGGTGCCTCCGCGGGCGTTGTAGACGGTGACGCCGCCGGTGTCGACGGCCTTGCGGTAGTCGCGGAACACGGCGAGCGCCTCGTCCCGGAGCACGTCCCGGGTGACCCGGATGCCGCGCGCCTCGAACTGCTCGGCCCAGTCCGCGCCGAGCGGGCCCTCGTCGAACGTGGTGATCTCCTCCAGTTCGGGGCCCTCACCGGCGCGCAGCCGCTCCGCCGGCCCGCCCGCGTCGTCCAGCGCCGCCAGCACCAGCGCCGCCGTGTCGTCGAGGGTGGCCTGCGGATCCTGGTAGGAGCGCAGCAGCCGGTGCGCCCGGCCGACGATGCGGCCGCGCACGTCGGCGATGACCGCGGACACGTCGGAGGTGGTGACGCAGACGGCCGCCAGCAGCGCGTGTTCTGCCCGCAGTTCGTAGCGGCGGGCGGGCGCGGAGGGTGACCGAGGTGTTGACGCGACGGACGGCGCTCTGGTTCATCCCGGGCATCAGCACTCCTCCACCGCCCGCACGACGGGGTCGTACACGCCGGTGGTGTCGGCCGCGAGGGCCGCTCCGGGCCGGCCGTATTCGCGCGCCGGATCGCCGGGCCCGCCGGTCGCC
>NZ_JBSFTC010000369.1:0-9760 GCF_053590415.1 Nonomuraea sp. NPDC003201 | reverse complement strand
CCGCTCGCCCGCGCCGCCGCGGGGCGCCCGCTGGCCGCCGTGCGGGTCATCGTCGACACGCCCGAGGCGCCGCTGCTGAGCCTGGCCACGCTCACCCGCGGCGTCGCCGCCCGCCGCACGCTCGCCGCCGTCGGCCCCGTCCTGGTGCGCTGGGCGGCGCTGCTACCCGAGGAAGTGCTGTCATGACCATCCCGATCCGGCAGAGCCTGCGCGTCGGCGGCTACATCCTGCGCCAGCGGCTGCGGGGACGGACCAAGTTCCCGCTGCTGGTGGAGCTGGAGCCGCTGTTCGCGTGCAACCTCAAATGCGCCGGCTGCGGCAAGATCCAGCATCCCGCCGACGTGCTGAAGCAGCGCATGCCGGTGGAGCAGGCCGTCGCCGCCATCGAGGAGTGCGGCGCCCCCATGGTGTCCATCGCCGGCGGGGAGCCGCTCATGCACCCGCAGATCGGCGAGCTGGTCCGCCGGCTCGTCGGCATGAAGAAGTACGTGTTCCTGTGCACGAACGCGCTGCTCATCCCCAAGAAGATCGACGAGTTCGAGCCCTCGCGATACTTCGCCTGGACCGTGCACATCGACGGCGTGCGCGAGCGCCACGACGCCGCGGTGTGCAAGGAGGGCGTCTTCGACGAGGCGGTCGCCGCCGTGCGCGAGTGCCGGCGGCGCGGCTTCCGGGTCACCACCAACACGACGTTCTTCTCCACGGACAGCCCGCGGACCGTCATCGAGGTGCTCGACTACCTCAACGACGAGCTCGCCGTCGACCAGATGATGATCTCCCCCGCGTACGCGTACGAGAAGGCGCCCGTGCAGGACCGGTTCATGGGCGTGCGGGAGACGCGCGCGCTGTTCCGCGAGGCCTTCGCCGACGGTCGGCGGAGGCGCTGGCGGTTCAACCACTCGCCGCTGTTCCTGGACTTCCTGGAGGGCCGGATCGAGCTGCCGTGCACCGCCTGGGCCATCCCGTCGTACTCGCTGTTCGGCTGGCAGCGGCCCTGCTACCTGATGGCCGACGGGTACGCGCGGACCTACCGCGAGCTGATCGAGGACACCGACTGGACGGCCTACGGCCGGGGCCGCGACCCCCGGTGCGACAACTGCATGGCGCACTGCGGATACGAGCCGACCGCCGTCCTGGCCACGATCGGGTCGCTGAAGGAGTCACTGCGCGCCATCAGGAGCGGCTGACCCCTCCATGCGCCCGAAGCGCCGCGCGAGCGCCCGGAACGCGCCGGGCGCCGCGCCGCGCAGCCTGGCCGGCACCCGCAGCCAGCCCGGCACGAACGACTCCGGCCGCCCGTCCCTGATCGCCGCCACGATCGCCCGCGCCACCCGCTCCGCCGCGATCGGCGCCGGCCGGCCGCGCGTGTACGGGGCGCCGCGCCGTACGAAGAAGGGGGTGTCCACCACCCCGGGCAGCAGGACGGACACGCCCACGCCGGGCACGTGATGCAGCTCATGGCGCAGGCTCTCCGCGAAGGCCATCAGCCCCGCCTTCGTCGCCGAGTACACGGCCTCCTGCGCCACGCCCACCGCCCCGGCGATGGAGGCCACGAACACGAGGTGCCCGCGACCCGCCGCCACCATCCCCGGCAGCAGCAGCCGCGTGAGCGCGATCGGCGCGGCGAGGTTGACCGCCAGCAGCTCCTCGACGCTGCCGGCCGGCATCCGTACGAACGGCCCCGCCCACCCCACGCCGGCGTTGTTCACCAGGACATCGACGTGCCCGCTCCGCTCGGCCAGCTCCTCGGCCTGGGTGGCGACGTCGCACACCAGCACGCGCCCGCCGGTGGCCGCGGCGACGGCCGCCAGCCGTTCACGGTCACGCCCGGCCAGCGTCAGCCGCGCCCCGGTGCCCGCCAGCGCCCGCGCGGTGGCCGCGCCGATGCCCGAGGAGGCGCCGGTGACGAGGACGTGGGCGTCGGCGAGCCTCATCGCGTCACCTGTTCTCCGTACCTGTGCGTATCACGACGTACAGTCGTGTGCTTTCCACTCCCGCGCCGTCCCAACCGGCCTGTCGTGATCAGGAGGGGCCGGCCTTCGGAAGCGAGCCGCGCGGCAGGTCACGTACGCGTCGCGGCGGCGACGATCGTCGCCGCGAGCGCCGTTCGGTGATCCTTCGCCCAGGGCGGCCCCAGCGCCGCGCGCGGACCGTACAGGACCTCGCCGGCCCGCTCGGCCAGGATCCCGGCCGCCTGCTCCGCCACGTCCTTGGCGTCGTAGAAGTGGACGGCCCAGCCGCGCTCGTGGGCGAGCTCGGCCAGGATCTGGCGGTACATGACGGAGTCCGCCCGGGCCTCGTACGGCACGCGCCGCTGGACGGCGATGTCGTCGGGGAAGTCGAGCGGCCAGGCCCGGAGCGAGAGCGAGACGATCGGTTCGGGCAGCGCGGACGCGAGCTCGTCCAGCGAGGCCGACGTCGCCCGGGCCGCCGACGCCCGCACGCGGGCCACCAGTTCGGAGGCCGCGGCGTCGTCGAGACGTCTGCCGTCGTGGTGGATGGGCGCCGCCGGCACGCCGGGCTCGATCAGCTCGATCCGCCGGCGGTCCACCACCTGGTGGTCGGCCGATGCCGTGACCGCCACGGCCCAACCGAAATGATGGGCTATCCCCACGCGCATGGCTCCGATTATGCTCCCGCCCACCCCTTTCGGCCCGGACGCGGGCCCGCGGGCCGCGCCTTGGGCGACAAGGTATACAGAATGGACGACGGCGTGCCGCGGCCGTGTTTCCGCCGGTGATTTCCGACGACGCTCCGGACGGTGCCGCCGTCGGCCCGGCCGCCGCGTCCCGCCCTCGCCCCGGCCCGCGCCGGACGCGCTCGCGGGGCCACGGGGAGGACGGACGGATCGAGCGGGACGGCGGGCGGTTCGTGCCCGTGACCGTCGAGACGCTGATCAGCGGCACCGCCTGGCGGCGGCGGAACCCGCGCGAGACGCGTGCCGGCCCGCCGCGAACGATATCGCCGCGGCGAATTCTGGCGCAGGCGTACGACGGGCGGAAAATTTAACGGCAGATTTACTTGCGGTTGGAATTCAGCGTCGAGGCAGTTCGACGAAGTCGTGAGAATTGTTGGTGTCGTCGTGTACACCGAACGTGGTAATCGCTGCTTTCCTCATATTTCCAAGGTAAATGCCAAAGCCCCGTCAGGCAATAAGCCAGCCTACCGAAATATGGCCGATTATTCATTCTGAATCGACGGACAATGCCGCGCTGATTTCCCGGTCGCCGACGCGGATCTGGATGGCCGCCAAAGCGGTGAGCGCCTGGTCCTCGAGCTGGCGGAACCCCCGGCGGCGCGCGTCGTTGAGCGCCTCGTGGCCGTGGGCGGACGCCTGTTCCAGGTTCCCCAGATCGCAATGGGCGCCGGCCAGCCCGATGAGGGACTCCAGCCGGGGCTGCCAGTTGCCGACCTCGCGGGCGATGGCCAGCGCTGTGCGGTGCTCCTCGGCGGCCTGCTCCGGGCGCCCGAGATAAGTGCGTACGGTGGCCCGGGTGTTGAGCGTGTCGGCCTCGGCCCGGCGGTCGCCGATCGCGACGGACAGCTCCACCGCGCGGTCGGCGAGTTCGAGGGCGCTGTCGTACCGGCCGGCGTCACGGTGGACCGCGGCCAGCGTGTTCAGGACGAGGACCTCGCCGTAGCGGTTGCCCGACTGGCGGAAGATGGGCAGGGCGCGGTCGAGGTAGTCCAGCGCGCGGTCGAGTTCGCCGAGATCGTGGTAGATCTCGCCCATGTTCTCCAGCGCGATCGCCTCGCCGTTGCGGTAGGCGGCCTGCTGGTAACGCGCCAGGGCCTCGTGCTGGAGTTCGGCCGCCCGCGCCAGTTGCCCCTGGCTCCGGTAGACCATGCTGAGGTTGGCCAGGCTGGTGGCGTGGATGGTGCGCTGGCCCGTCTGCCGGGAGAGGGCGATGGCCTGGCTGTAGTGGTCGGCGGCCTCCTGCAGCGAGCCCAGCTTCCAGTGCACGTTGCCGAGGTTGTTGAGCACCGCGCACTCGCACTCGCGCCACCCGGAGCGCTGGGCGAGCTTCAGCGCCTGCGCGTAGTGGCTCAGCGACTGCGGATGCATGCCCCGGCTCTGGTAGACCTGCGCCATGCTGAGCTCGGTGGCGGCCTGGGCGGTGAGGTCCCCGTCCAGCCCGGCGGCCGAGCGGGCGGCCTCGGCGACGGCCTGCCAGTCGTTCGGGTCGCGCCGCAGCGACAGGTAGCCGCGCAGCGTGTCGGCCAGCCGCCAGGCCACCTCCCGGGGGCCGTGCGCGGCGGCGTACGTGATGGCCGCGATGAGGCCGGAGCGCTCCGCGTCGAGCCACGCCAGCGCGCTCGCGGGTCCCTCGAACGTCAGCGGGGACTGCCGGCGCGGCGGTCCCGCCAGCTGCAGGGCCTGCGGGTAGAGCAGGCGTTTGGCCTCGTCGGCGACCCTGAGATAGAAGTCGAACAGGCGCGCGAGCGCGCTCGTCCGCTCGGCCCCGTTCGAGCTGTCCCGGGCGTAGAGCCTGATCAGGTCGTGGAACCCGTACCGGCCGGGAACGGTCTGCAGGATCAGGTGCGTGCGCTCCAGGCGGTCCAGGGCCCGCCGCACCTGGTCGACCGGGGCGGCGGCCAGCGCCGAGGCGGCCTGCGGGGTGAGGTCGGGGCAGGGGCTCAGGCCCAGCAGCCGGAAGAGGCGCTGGTCCGGCTCGTCGAGGGCGGCGTACGACAGGTCGAACGCGGCCCGCACGGCGGCCCGGCCGTCCCCGTCAACCTGCAGGGCGTTCAGGCGATCGCTTCCCGCGAGCTCCGTGACGCCGTCGATGATGGCGCGCGTCGGCTGCCGGGACAGGTTGATCGCGGCGATCCGCAGCGCGAGCGGCAGGTAGTCGCACAGCAGCGCCAGCCTGGCGGCGGCGTCCGCCTCCTGACGTACGCGGTCGGCCCCGAGGATCCGGGCCAGCAGGGTCCGCGCCTCGACCGGGTCCAGGACGGCCAGCGGGAGCGGCCGGGCGCCGTCGAGGGCCACGAGCCCGCTCAGCCGGTCCCGGCTGGTCACCAGGGCCAGGCAGTCGGTGGCGCCGGGGAGCAGCGGGCGGACCTGCTCCGGCGTCGCCGCGTTGTCGAGCAGGACGAGGACGCGTTTGCTGGCCAGGAGGGTCCGGTACAGGGCGGCCGCCTCGTCCGCGTCCGCGGGCACCTGCTCGGGGGCGACCCCGAGGGAGCGCAGCAGGCGGGCCAGCGCCTGCTCGGGTCGCATCGGCGGCCCGGTGGCGAAGCCGCGCAGGTCGACGTAGAGCTGGCCGTCGGGGAAACGGTCGCGGATCCGGTGCGCCCAGTACAGGGCCAGGGCGGTCTTGCCGACCCCGGCGGCGCCGGTGATCGCGATCGTGACCGGCGTGCTCGTGTGGTCCTGAACGTGCTCGTCCAGCCACCTGAGCTGCCCGGCCCGGCCGGTGAAGTCGGAGACGGAGCGCGGCAGCTGCGCCGGCACCGCGGGCGGCACGGGGCCGGCCGCCAGGACGCGATCGGGCTGCGGCAGCAGCACCGGGTCGTTGCGCAGGATGGCCACCTCGAGCCGCTGGAGTTCGAGGCTGGGGTCGATGCCGAGCTCGTCGGCCAGGCGGCGGCGGGCTCTCCTGGCCTCCTCCAGGGCCGTGTGCGTCCGCCCGCTGCGGTACAGGGCGATCATCAACTGGCAGGTCAGCCGTTCGCGGAACGGATGGCATCGGGTCAGCTCGGTCAGCTCGTCCAGCAGCTGGCGGTGGCGGCCGAGCCGTAACCCGGCGTCGATCTTGTCCTCCAGCGCCACCAGCCGCGACTCCTCCAGGCCGCTGCCCAGACGCTCCTGGGTCTCCGGAGGCGCCGCCCCGGCCAGCACGGGACCGCGCCACAGGCCGAGGGCCTGGTCGAGCAGCGCCACCCGGCGCTCGTCGTCGGGTTCCGCCCGGGCCCGCTGCACCAGGCCGCGGAAGCGGTGGGCGTCGATCCGCTCCGGGTCGGTGCGCAGGACGTAGCCCGCGCCCTGCGCCGTCAGCGTGGCCTCGGCCTGGGCGGGGTCGGCGCGGGCCAGGATCGAGCGCAGCTGGGAGACCGACACCCGGATCGCGTGCTGTGCCGTACGCGGGCGGGACCCCGGCCAGTTCAGCTCGACCAGCCGCTCCACCGTGACGGGATGGTTGGCCTCCAGAGCCAGAACCGCGAATGTCAGCCGCTGTTTGCGTGGGCCCAGTACGACGCGCTGCCCGTCCGAGTAGGCTTCGACGGCGCCGAGCAAGCGGAACTCCAACATGAGTCACACTCCGGTTTGGATTTCGCTCTCATGGTCTGTCAGGCGTTGGGGTTTCTCAAGACCTCGAAATCAGTCTCCGACGGCGCTTTGATCGGACTCTGAAGTAACTATGAACGCCCTCTCCCACTATTTACTCGGAGCCAGAACAATGACGCTGAGGGTGGGCAATGGCTGATTTTCCGGCTGTCGCGGAGGCGCCGCCGCCGCGGACCTTTCGGCTGGCGCACGCCTCGCGCGGCGCGGTCATGGACTCGGCCCGGCTGGCGCTGCCCTGCGCGATCACCCGTGAGTGGGCCTGGGGGTCGGCCACCGGCTCCGGCGTGCGGGTCTGCCTGATCGACAGCGGGGTCGACGCGCCCCACCCGGTCTTCACCAGGCCCATCACCCCGCTCACGATGACGGCTGACAGCTTGGACGTCGTGCCCGACGAGGTCGGCGACCAGGCGGGCCACGGGACGGCCTGCGCGGGCGTCATCCGGGCCATGGCCCCGGACTGCGAGCTGACCAGCGTGCGCGTGCTCGGCAGCGGGCTGCAGGGCCGCGGCGAGGTGCTGCTGGCGGCGCTGGAATGGGCCATCGAGCAGCGCTTCTCCCTGGTCAACCTGAGCCTGTCGACACGGCGCGCCGAGCACAAGGAGGCCCTGCACGATCTCGTGGACAGGGCGTTCTTCGCCGGGGTCACCATCGTGGCCTCCGCCCACAACCGGCCGGTGCGCAGCTATCCGTGGCACTTCCCGAGCGTGATCTCGGTGGGTTCGCACACCTTGGCGCTCGCCGAGCACATCGAGTGCAACCCGGAGCCCCCGGCCGAGTTCTTCGCGCGCGGGGTCGGGGTGGAGGTGCCGCTGCCGGGCGGCGGGACCTCGCGCCTGACCGGCAACAGCTTCGCCACACCGCACGTCACCGGGCTGTGCGCGCGCATACTGCAGCGGCACCCGGGCCTTGCCACCGGCCAGCTCAAGCACGTGCTGGCGGCCGTCGCGAACAACCGGACCTGAGGAGGCCACCATGGGCGTGGGCATCCCTGATTCCCTGACCTCCTCGCTGGGGAGGCTGTTGCGTCCCACCGAGCACGACGAGTTGCTGAGGTCGGCCGTACGGCTCGCCCGGCTGACGTTCTCGGCGTCGGCCGCGTCGGTGTTCCTGTACGACGAGGAGCGCGACCGGCTGGTGTTCGAGGCGTCGTCAGGGGAGGGCGAGGACCGGCTGCTCGGGGTGGCCATCCCGACCGGGCGCGGCGTCGCCGGGTGGGTGTTCCAGACCGGCGAGACCGTGCTGCTCAGCGACGTCCAGGAGGATCCGCGCTTCGACCGGGAGTTCGCGCAGAGCACCGGGTACGTGCCGAAGATCCTGATGGCGGCCCCGCTGGAGCTGGAGGACCGCACGATCGGCGTGATGGAGGTGCTGGACCCCGCGCTGCAGCGGTTCGGGGAGATGGCGGCCATCGACCTGTTCACCGAGCTGGCCGCCCAGACGGCGATCACGCTCACGCTCATGGCCGCCGCCCGCTCGCTGACCCGGAGCGCCAGGGAGGGCCTCACGCCCTGGAGCCGGCTGGAGATCGCGCTCAGCCGTACGGAGGCCTCCGACACCGCGGTGGACGAGTTGCTCAACGCGCTGAGCAAGTTCGTCACCGCCACCACGGGCCACGGAGCGACCTGATGCATCTGGCCGAGATGGCGGTGCTGCGCGCCGTGCCCGCCGCGGGCGTCTTCCTCGCCCTCACCCGCCGCTGCCCGCTGTCGTGCGCGCACTGCTCGACGGAGTCCGACATGGACGGCGCGGAGCACGCGGAACGGCCCTTCCGGCGGCTGGTCGCGTCCTTCACCAGGCAGGAGCATCCGGAGTTCATCGTCATGTCCGGGGGTGAGGCGCTCCTGCGGCCGCGGCTGGTGCGCGACCTCGCCGACTCGGCGCGGCTGTCGGGGACGAGGTCGTACCTGCTGTCCGGGCTGTACTTCGCCCGGGACGGGCACGCGGTGCCGCCCGCCCTGCGGGCGGCCATCTCGGCGGTCGATCACTTCGCGGTCAGCCTCGACCGCTTCCACGAGCGGGAGGTGAGCAGGCGCGCGGCCTTCCGGGCGCTGCACGAGATCCGTTCCTGGGGGCCGCAGGTGAGCGTGCAGATCACCGGGGACGGCGGCGCGGACCCCTACGTCGCCGACCTGGTGCGCGAGGTGCGGGAGGAGTTCGCCGACCAGGTGCCCATGCTCGTGGTGCCGCTCCGGCCGGTCGGGCGCGCGAAGACCCTGGACGGCCCGCGCGCCGGCCCGAGAACCCTGCCCGCCGCGCCCGCGCCGTGCGAGATGGCGGCCTGGCCGCTGGTCACCTACGACGGGACTGTCCTCACCTGCTGCAACGACGACCTCGCCGCCGCCGCCCGCCCACCGCACCTGGTGCTCGGGCACGCCGATGAGGATCCCTGGCCGGTGCTGCGCCGGCGCCACCTGGACCGGCCGCTGGCGCGGGCCGTGCGGATGTTCGGACCGCGTTACGCGAAGGCGCGGTTCGGATCGGACGCCGCCGCCCCCGGCTACTGCGACGTCTGCGTCACCCTGCACCGGGACCGCGGGCTGGGCGAACGGGTCGCCGGGTATCTGGACTCGCCTGCCGGTCCGGCGATGGAGAGCGCCGTACGCGGTCTCGTGGAGCGGCACGGCCCGTACGGCTTCGCCCGCCGCCACGGCATCGCGCGCTACAGCGAGCTGGTGACGCTCGGCTGGGAGGGTCGGGAGCGGTGATGCGCCGGTTGAGGCTAGCGGACATCGAGCGGCTGCGACGTACGCGTGGCCGCACCGTGCTGCTCTACCTCACCGATCGGTGCCCTGTCGGGTGCGCGCACTGTTCCGTCGCCGCGCTCCCGGCCGGCCCGCGCATTACCGACCACCGCCTCTTCGCGGACATCCTGGCGGGGATCTGCGCCGAACCCGGCATCGAGGCCGTCGCGATCTCCGGCGGCGAGCCGTTCGCCGAGCGTCGCGGGCTGATCCTCGCCGTGGACGCGTTCGCGGACGCGGGCAAGGACGTCGTGCTCTTCTCCAGCGGCCACTGGGCGTCGGGGCCCCGATGCCCGCGGTGGATCACGCGGGTGCTGGAACGGTCCTCGACCGTGATCCTCAGCACGGACAGCTTCCACCAGGCCGCCGTCGAGCGGCGGCGGTTCGGCCGAGCGGTCGCGCACGCCGCGCGGGCCGGCTGCCACATCGTCCTCCAACTCCTGGACGAGCCCGGCGCGGTGCCGTTCGCCGAGGGGATCCTCCGCGACACGCTGGGGGACGACTGGTCCCGGCGCGCGGAGATCACGCTGATCACCCCGCTGCGGGCGGGCCGGGGCAGCGGCGTCTTCGCGATCGGACGCCGCTACGGCGTCGCCGAGCTGGGCGCGTGCCCGCTGACCGCGTCGCCGACCGTCCGCTATGACGGCGTGATCACGGGCTGCTGCAACGAGAGCGTCATCACGGGCGGCGGCCCCCGGGGGCTGCGGCGGCGGGCGACCGGCGCGGC